>JAYOXJ010000010.1:0-7142 GCA_038152725.1 Rhodospirillaceae bacterium | reverse complement strand
GCGGTAGGGGATCAGGATATCGGCCAGCGCCGCCATGCGGTCGGTGACGTTGGCGTGGAGGTCGAGCGTCGCGGCGATCGGCACGTCGGGGCCGAGCGCGGCGCGCACAGCGGTCAAAAGCTCGCCCTCGCCGTCTTCGGTATGCTCGCAGACCATGGCGCCGTGCAGGCAGAGCAGCGCCGCGTCGAACGGGCCGTCGGTGGCGATGCAGGCGAGGATGCGGTCGCGCACGAAGTCGAACATCTCAGGCAAAACCGGTCCCGACGGCGTTGCGTTGGCGTGGATCGGATGGCACACCTCCCAGCCTTCCTTATTGCAGAAGTCGAGGAAGCCGGCGATCTCGGTCTTGGTGCTGGCGAGGTTCTTGGCGACATCGCCGTCAAGATAGAGTGCCCGCGCCCGGTAGGCCGCCATGTCGGCGGGCAGGCGGCAGAAGGTGTTGGTCTCGTGCTTGAAGCCGGCGATCAGGATGCGGGGCACGGCCTTTTTCCTACCACGGTCTCGCTTCGTTGCTGGCCCACGGATCGTCGTCGAGCGGCCACACCGGCCGTGCCGCGCGTTCCAGCGGCAAGCGTTTGATGTCGTGGTCGACGACGCCCGGCGTGGAGACGTAGAAGACGTTGTCGGAGATCGCGGCGTAATTGGAATAGAAGTGCTGCATCGACTTCACGACGAGAATTTTCTTCGACTTCCAGTCGATGCCCGCGTTGCCGAAAAAGCTCGGGTGGATGTTCTGGGTGCGCACGTTGTGGACAACAAACTCGATCCCTTCGGCGGCCAGCGCCACCGTGTCGCCCATGCGCCGGAACGAAGAGCCCAGGCCCTGCGCCTGAATGTCGTCGTAGCAGCCGAGCACTTCGACCGTGAGATCGAGCGGCGCGCCGGACCACGGACCGGCCTTGCCGCCGAGCCTGAGGCCGAGCCGAGCGCCGACGCCGGCACCCCGGCAGATGTCGACCGCGACCGGGTCCCAAATACCGGCGACGGCGGCGTTCTTGATACCGCGTTCGATCAGGCGCTGGGCGATGAAGGTCGAATCGCCGGCGGCGCCACCGCCCGGATTGTCGGCGATGTCGGCGAACACCACCGGCCCGCCCGATATGGCGAGCGCCTGGTCGATGGCATCGTCGAGCACGGTCACCTTCGGGATCACGTCCTGGCGGAGCGACCACAGCTTGCGGCCCATGTCCTCGGCGATGCGGTCGCCCTTGGCCTTGTCGCCGTCGGTGATGACGATCATGCGCGCGCCGACGTGCGGGATGTTGGCCCAAGGAAAGCCGTGGCCGAGCGACACGGAAAGCACGCGGTCCTTGCCCTCCAGCGCCGCCATGGCATCGACGAACGAGCGCATCGGTTCGCGCGTGGTGTGATAGAGGTTGATCATGCGGCAATCGAAGGAGCTGATCACCGGTTTGATCTCGCCCTTGAGCGTACCCAGCATGATCGTCCAGAGTTCCTCGGCGCGCGCGGCGTAGTCGACGTGCGGGTATTCCTTGAAGATCACGAGAGCGTCGATGTCGTCGATGAACTGGCTGGAGATGTGGCAGTGCAGGTCGAACTCGACGCCGATGAAGACGTCAGGGCCGACGATGGCACGCACGCGATGCACGAGGTCCTCCTCGCAGTCGTCGTAACCGTCGGCGACCATGGCGCCGTGCAAAGACAGCATGACCGCGTTCACTGGCATCGCCTTTTTCAGGTCGGCGAGGATTTCGTCGCGGTAGATCTCGAAGGTGCGCTTGACGGTGAGACCGGACGGCGTCGCGAAGGCGCAGATGCTCTCGACCGTCTCCCAGCCGAGTTCCGTGGCGTGGCCGCGCCAGATCTGCATCGGCACGCCGAACATGTTGATCGCCTTCGGGTGGTTGCCGCCACGGACCACGTAGGTGTCCTCGAAGGCCTTGGTGTCGGTTGGCAGCGGCGCCCATGTGTGGGTCTCGGTGCCGAGGCAGGCGGTGAAAATGCGCATCGTGTCACGATCCTTTCGAAAGGGCGGCGATGTCTGGCAACGGACGCGCGGTTTCGGGCGAGCCGGCGAACAGCCGCTCCAGCGCCGCCGCCACCGCCAGCACGAACCGGTCGGAGCCGTTGGGGCCGGTGATCTGGATGCCGAACGGCATTCCTTTGTGGTCGACGCCGCAGGGCAAAGAGCAGGCCGCCGGCATGGTCATGGTCAGCGAATAGCAGGGCGACAGCCAGCGGAGATACGTCGGCATCTTCTCGCCGTTGATCTCGTCCATATAAAGTTGGTCGTGCGGAAACGGCGAGACGCTGTTGACCGGCGAGATCAAGACGTCGAACTCGCGCATCATGTCGATGAAGCCGCGATAGAACCGGGTCTGCTGGAGGTTGGCCCAGGCGACGTCGGCGGCGCTGTACTTGAGGCCGCGTTCGGTGTTGGCGATGACGTTGGGGCCGAGCAAGTCGCGGTTGGTCTTGAGCCGCTCGTGATGCTGGGCCAGGTAATTGGTGGCGCGGATGATCTCGAAGGTCTCGTGCATGTCGTCGTCGAAGCCGGGGTCGCGGTCCTCGGCCTCGGCGAAGACGTGGCGGAAGCCGGCGACGCGGCTCTGAAACACCTTGCGGATGTCGTTGTGGATGGGGGCGACGCCCAAATCCTCGGAGATGGCGACACGGATGTTGGAAAGATCGACGTCAGGCAGCGGCGCGAGCAGATCAGGGTCGAACTCGCGGCTGAACGGATCGCGTGCGTCGTCGTCTGCCTGTACGCCCAACAGCAGCGCCGCATCGGCGACGGTACGGCCCATCGGGCCGAGTACCGAGTAGGGGTTGAGGCCGACGGCGCGGTTCTCGCTGGGCACACGCCCCGGCGACGGCCGGAACCCGACGACGCCGCAGAAGCCGGCCGGGATGCGCAAACTGCCGCCGTAGTCCGACCCCGACGCCAGCGGCACCATACCGGTGGCCAAGGCCACCGCCGAGCCGCCCGACGAGCCGCCGCAGGTGAGCTTGGGGTTGAACGGATTGCCGGTGGCGCCGTAGACACGGTTGGTGGTATTGGCGCCGGCGCCGAACTCCGGCGTGTTGGTCTTGGCGAAGACGATGCCGCCGGCAAAGCGGATTTCCGAGACGGAACGCTGGTCCATGTCGGGGACGTTGTCCTTATAGAGCAACGATCCATAGGCGGTGGTCAGCCCGGCGGTGACTTCCAGGTCCTTGATGCCGATGGGCAGGCCGTGCAACGGGCCAAGCTCGGCGCCGTTCATGACGTCGGATTCGGCGCGCTTGGCCTCTAGGCGGGCGCGCTCGAAATCGCTGGCGACGACGGCGTTGACCGTCGGGTTGACCGCCTCGATCCGCGAAATGCAGCTTTCCATAAGTTCAACCGGCGAGATCGCCTTGGTACCGATCCGGCGCCGCGCCTCGACGGCTGTGAGATCGCAGAGTTCGGTCATGATGAAAGTTCCTCGATCGAGGGTTGGGGGCGGGCCGTCGCCGCGCTCTTCTGAAGATGGTCCTCCAGCGCCGCCGCCGCGGCAAGGGTGAATTTGTCGGCCCGTCGGGGACCGACGACCTGGATGCCGAACGGCAGGCCGAGCCGGTCGCGCCCCAAGGGAATGGCGATTACCGGATGGCCGGTCAGGGTGATGACCGAGCGCACCAGCGAGGCGTCGACGTAGTTCTCCATCGGCCTGCCGCCGACCACCTTGGGGATGCCGTCGGCGAGCTTGAACGGCGAGACCGCGTTGCCGGGCAGGATCAGGAGGTCGATGCCGGCGAAGAAGGTCTGGAAGGCGGCATAAATCTTCGCCCAGGCGCGTTCGGCGGCAGCGCCGTCGGCGAGCGTCATGGTCTCTCCGGCGCGCACGTTGGCGATGATATTGGGCGACAGTTTGTCGGCATGATCTCGGACACGCTCGGTATGATTGATCAGGTAGTAATAACAACGCAACGTCCACAGCACGTCGCGCACACCAGGTGTTTCCGGATCGCGCCGGTCGAAGCTTTTGAACGCGCCGGAAAGCGCGTTCACGCCGTCGGCGAAGCAGGCGCGGATGTCGTCGTCGAGGGGGGCGACGCCGCCGAAGTCATCGCTCCAGGCGACGCGCAGCTTGGAGAGATCGGCGGCCTCGATAGCGAGGAATTCGTCGGCATCGGACGGAACCGACATGGCGTCGCGCGGATCGTAGCCGACCAGCCCGGTCATCATCAACGCGGCGTCGCGGACGTTCCTGGCCATCGGCCCCTGCACACTGAAGTTGGTGTAGTTGATCGAGCGGCCCTCGCGCGCGATCAACCCGGGGGTCGGACGGAAACCGACGACACCGCACCAGGTCGCTGGTGCGCGCAGACTGCCGAAAGTATCGCCACCTTGCGCCAACGGAAGCATGCCGGTGGCCACCGCCGCCGCCGATCCGCCGGACGAGCCGCCCGACGTGCGTTCCAAATCGAACGGGTTGCGGGTCGCGCCGTAAACTTTGTTGGTGGTGTTGGAGCCGGCGCCGAACTCGGGCGTATTGGTCTTGGCCAGCACGATGGCGCCGGCGGCGCGCAGCCGTTTCACCAAGCCCTCGTCGGCGGTCGGCACGTTGTCGGCGTGAAGAAGAGAGCCGTAGGTGGTGCGCAAACCCTCGGTCGCGTTCAGATCCTTGATGCCGATCGGGAGACCGTGCAGCGTCGGCAGTGCCGCACCCTTGCGGACCGCCGCCTCGGCCGCCTTGGCCTCGGTCCGGGCGCGTTCCACGTCCATGGCGACAATGGCGTTGACGGCGCCGTTGACCGCTTCGATGCGCGCGAGGCAACTTTCCAGGAGTTCCACCGGCGACAGATCGCCCGCCCCGATCAGACGCCGGAGCTCGACGGCGTCGATGTCGCAGGCCGCCGTCATTGAACGCGGTAGGCTGTATCGGGGTCGCCCAGATCCCAGTAAACGCCGGTCACCAGCCGCATGCCGTCGCGGGTCAGCGGCCAGATGATGTGCTCGTTCGGCGCATGTTGCGAACAGCCGGTGTAGCTCAGCGGCATCCACACGAACGGGATGTGCAGCACATCCTGGAACACGTCGTTGCAGATGGAGCCGCCGGAATTCGGCAGCACCGCCGGCGTTTCACCGGCGACGCGCGCGACGGTATCCAGCATCCAGCGCGCCCAGGGATGATCGGGGTCGGTGCGCGCGGCGGCGAAAATGGCGTCGTTGCCGGGCGGCGGATCGACGATCTTGATGTTCTTGAAGCCCTTTTCGTCGAGGTGCTTTCTAAGCGCCGGGCGAATTCCATCCGGGTCGGTGCCGAGCACGTAGCGGAGCTGGAAGTTGGCTCTGGCTCTCGGCGGCACCGCGTTGACCGGGCGGTCCGGGTTGCCGGTGGTGAAGGCCAGCACCTCGAAAGTGTTCCAGGCATAGACCTTCTCGGGCGCGGTGAGGCCGGGTTCGCCCCAGTTGGGATCGATCTCGGGCGCGTTCGCACCGCCCTCGCGCTTGACGTCCTTCAGTGCGTCGCGCACCGAATTGGTGATCGGGGGCGGGCGCAGGCCTTCGACCAGGATGCGGCCCTTGGCGTCGACGATGGTGGAAATGGCATGCACCAGGATCACGCCGGGGTTGGCCAGCAGGCCGCCCCAGTTGCCGGAGTGGTGGCCGCCTTCGCGCAACTCCAGCAGCAGGTCCAGGTTGTGGGTGCCGCGGCAGCCGAGCGTCAAGTTGGGTTTGGCGATGTCGACGCGCGGCCCGTCCGAGGCGAAATATACGTCGGCGGTAAAGTCTTTCTTGTGATCGGCGACCAAGCGCTTCAGGCCCTTGGAGCCGTTCTCCTCGCCTGTTTCGATCATGAACTTGGAATTGAAGCCGAGCCGGCCGCGGGTCTCGATCACCGCCTTGAGCGCGCCCATGTGGACGGAGTGCTGGGCTTTGTTGTCGGCTGTGCCGCGCCCATAAACCCTGTCGCCGTCGCGCTCCAGTACCCAGGGATCGCGGCCGTCCTTCCACTGGCCCTCCTGGCCGCGCACGACGTCGCCGTGGCCGTAGCCGAGCAGGGTGGTGAGGTCGTCGCCCTCGATGCGTTCGGCCAGCAGCACCGGCCCCATGCCCTCGACCGGGTTGTCGTAGACGCGGCAGCTGTAGCCCATGGCCTCGAACGGCGGGCGCATCTCGTCTTCGAGGTAGCGGTAGAGTTCGGGCAGGCGTTCGGGCTTCTGGCATTCGGTCGGTACGCCGACGCGGCGCGCCAGGTCGGTCCAATAGCCGGCGGGATCGTCGAAATAGGCGAGTGCGCGATCGATGGCCAGGTCGCGGGACATGTCGGTGCGGGTCCTTTTCCCCCCGGACGTTCCCCTAGGCCGCCCGTTTTGGCGTGCCGGGTTCGCCCAGGTCCCAGTAGAGCCCGGCCATGATGCCCAAGGCTTCACGGCAGAGCGGTAACAGGACGTGCTCGTTGGGCGCGTGCTGAGAGCAGGCGGAATAGGAGTGCGGCACCCAGATGGTCGGGAGTCCGAGCGTGATGTTGAATAGATCGTTGCAGATCGAGCCCCCAAGACTGGGGACAACCGCAGTCGATCGGCCGGCCGTTTCGGTCACGGACCTCGCCGCCCATGCCGCCCACGGGTCATCCGGCGGGGTCGCGGCGGCCGCAAAATTGTGATCGTTTTCAGGTGGCGGCGGCTCGATCGCGACCATCTGGAAGCCATGCGCATCCAGGTGCTTCCTGAGCGCTGGGATGAAATTGTCCGGCTCAGAGCCGGCGACGAAACGGATGTGACAATTGGCGCGCGCCCTTGGCGGCACGGCGTTGACCGGACGGTCCGGATTGCCGGTCTTGAAGGCGAGGACCTCGAATGAATTCCAAGCGTAGACCTGCTCGGCCGGCGTGAGCCCCGGCTCGCCCCAGTCGTGATCTATTTCGGGTGCGCCTTCGCCGCCGCTGACGGTGATCGTCGATAAAGCGGCCCGGACCGAATTGCTGATCGGCGGTGGTAGCCATTCCTTGATCAAAATCTGCCCTTTGGACGAGATGATCGTGGCAAGCGCGTGCGACAGGATGATGCCGGGGTTGGCGAGCAGGCCGCCCCAGTTGCCTGAATGATGGCCGCCTTCGCGCAGGTCGACAACCAGGTCGAAGGCTTTTACACCGCGCGCGCCCAGGAAGATCGTCGGGCGTTCCGGCTCGACACGCGGCCCGTCGGAGGCG
>JAYOXJ010000009.1:26126-26374 GCA_038152725.1 Rhodospirillaceae bacterium | reverse complement strand
CCTACCCGCGATCCCACCAGCCCGAACGCGACGGCGATCCGCCGGCGTCGCCGCCGACCCGGATAACCGTGGTCTTGGCGGACTCCTGCTCGGCGCTGTCGGGAACGATCGGCTTCACCGTCGGCTCCGGCTCGGGCGCTGCCTCGGCAGCGACCGGTTCGGCCGGCTCAGCCTCGGCACTCGCCTCGGTTTCCAAGCCGTTCGCGTCGCTTTCCGGCTCGGCGTCACCGCCGTCCTTGCCACGACCG
>JAYOXJ010000009.1:24741-26116 GCA_038152725.1 Rhodospirillaceae bacterium | reverse complement strand
GGCGGCGACGCTTCGGCGCGCCGCCATCGCCTTGATCTTCGGCGGCCGCATCGGCCTGGACTTCAGTCTGTGCTTCAGGCTGGGTCTCGGCATCGGCCGTCGCCGCGTCGGTGTTGTCCGAAGCTTCCGAACCATCGGAACCGTCCGGCAGTTCGATGACTTCGCCGTCGTCGCTGTTTGGTGGTGCCAGCAGGCCGGGCGCCTCCGGGCCGTTGAGCAACGCTACGGTGCCGTCGGCACCGTTGCCCGGCCGTGCGCCTTCACGGCCTTCGCCCTCGCCGCGCCGCCGTCTTCGCCGACCGCCGCGGCGTCCGCGCCGCCGGCGTTTGGTGCCGTCGCCGCCTTCGCCTTCCTCGGCCTGGCGTTCGCGTTCGGCCGCCTGGGGCTTGGCCTCGTCTTCGCCGTGTTCGTGTTCGTGTTCGTCGTCGTCTTCAATCTCGTCGTCATGCTCGTGCTCGGCCGGCTGGGCGGCACGTTCCTCGTGGCTGTGCTCCTCGCCTTCCTCGCCACGCCTGCCGCGGCGCCGGGAGCGCCGGCGCTTGCGTTTGCGACCCGCGCCGTCCTCGACGCCGTCAGCTTCGGCCGCGCTGGTCTGGCGGTGCGGCTTGTCGTCGCCGACGACTTCGCCGTCACGCTCGATGCGCAGGTCCGGCGGGATCAGGGTGTCGTCGTTCTCAAGCATGATCTTGAGGTTGAAGCGCTCTTCAAGTTCGGCGATCGAATCGCGCTTGCGGTTGAGCAGGTAGAGCGCCACGTCGGTCGGCACGAAGACCGTGAGTTCGCCGTCGCGCCGCCGCATGCCCTCTTCTTCGAGCGCGCGCAGCACTTCGACGGCCGTGGTCTCGGTCGAACGCCTAGTGCCGGAACCGCGGCAGTAGGGGCAGGGCTCTGAACTCGTCTCGATCAGGCTCGGGCGCAGCCGCTGGCGCGACAGTTCGAGCAGGCCGAACGGGCTGATGCGTCCGATCTGGATGCGCGCCCGGTCGGAACGCATGGCTTCCTTCACCGCGCGCTCGACCTTGGTCTGGTTGCGGCTGACTTCCATGTCGATGAAGTCGATGACGATCAGACCGGCAAGGTCGCGCAGCTTGAGCTGGCGCGCGATTTCGTCGGCGGCTTCCAGATTGGTCTTGAGCGCCGTCTCCTCGATGTTGCGCTCCTTGGTGGCGCGACCCGAGTTGACGTCGATGGCGACCAGCGCTTCGGTCGGGTTGATGACGATGTAACCGCCGGATTTGAGGTGCACCTCGGCCGAGTGGATGACGTCGAGTTGATTGTCGATGCGGTAGAAGTGGTTCAGCGGAACGTCGACTTCCTTGTACTTCTGCACCTTTTTGGCATGGCTCGGGATGAGGATTTTCATGAAATCCTTGGC
>JAYOXJ010000009.1:23110-24731 GCA_038152725.1 Rhodospirillaceae bacterium | reverse complement strand
ATCCTTGGCCATGCGGTAGCCGTCCTCGCCGTGCACGACGACTTCCTCGATGTCCTTGGCGTAGAGGTCGCGGATCGATCGCTTGATCAGGTCGCCTTCCTCGTGCACCAGTGCCGGCGCAATCGAATTCAGCGTGGTTTCCCGGATCTGGTTCCACAGCCTGAGCAGGTAGTCGTAATCGCGCCTGATCTCTGCCCGCGAGCGCTCGGCGCCGGCGGTCCGAACGATGACCGCCATGCCGTCGGGAATGCCGAGGTCGCTGACGATCTTCTTCAGTTTCTTGCGGTCCGACGTGCTGCCGATCTTGCGCGAGATGCCGCCGCCACGGTCGGTGTTGGGCATCAGCACGCAATAGCGGCCGGCCAGCGACAGGTAAGTGGTGAGCGCCGCACCCTTGGTGCCGCGTTCTTCCTTGACCACTTGGACCAGGAGAATCTGGCGCCGTTTGATGACTTCTTGGATCTTGTAGCGGCGCTGCTCCGGTTTCGGCCGGCGCACCTCCAGTTCCTCGCTGTCGTCGCCGCCGAGGACTTCGACGGCGGCATGTTCGGCCGCCACCGTCTCTTCCTTGACCGCCTTTTCGATGGCTTCACGCTCCTCGGCGAGCAGCGCTTCGCGGTCGGCGACCGGAATCTGGTAATAATCCGGGTGGATTTCGTTGAACGCCAGGAAACCGTGACGGTTGCCGCCGAAATCGACGAACGCCGCCTGCAGCGACGGCTCGACGCGCGTCACTTTGGCCAGATAGATGTTACCTTTTAGAGGACGCCGGGATTCAACCTCGACGTCGAAGTCTTCCAGACGGTTTCCGTTGACGACCAGTACCCGGGTCTCCTCCGGGTGCGAGGCGTCGATTAACATACGTTTGATTGCCATGAATTGTAATGCTCCGCCGTGCCCCCGGACCGTGTCGAGCTGTGGTCGCACGGTTGGGGACGCCGGTTGTGTTGATGCCGACGGCGCTTGTCATCATGCCAGACGCACCGGTCGTGACCGGCGCGAGGCTGGAATTGGCATGCGCGGCTCTGTCGAGCATCGGGTTAACCTCTGAGGAAAAACCTCGAAAGAACGAAAATCAAAGCCGTCCGTCAGGTGCGGGTTCGCGGCGTTGGCCCGTAAGGCGCTGGCCTTGATGGCAAAAAGCCTATTGCCAAGACCGCGTCTCCGGCACTGCCGGGTTCGGCTTCACATGCAAAGTGCCGTACCTGGAACTCCGCAATGCGGATGGTCTCCCTTCACGGCACTTCGCACGTTAAGATAACGGTAGGATTTTGGTTCGACAATGGCAATGTCACGAAAAAATTTTTCATGTCGGCCGTAAACGAGGAACGGCCGGCACGTTGTGGTGATTGAAAAGAGCCGAGTTTACACTTTATATTCGCGGGCGAGGACGATTTAGACGCAAAATGTGGGGGGTATTGGGCATTCTCCGACATTTCCGACCGGGCACATTGGTGCGGCACTCGCACGGCGCGCGAGGGGCGGCGTGCGTGCTGGCGCTCGCGCTGATTTTTGCGTCCGGCGCAGCATTCGCTGCGTCCTCGATCGTCACGGATATCCGAATCGGCGCTTCCGGCAAGGTGACCCGCATCGTCTTCGAATTCACCGAACGCATGTCGGT
>JAYOXJ010000009.1:0-23100 GCA_038152725.1 Rhodospirillaceae bacterium | reverse complement strand
CTATATTCGCGGAGTGGGATGTTTTAGACGCAAAATGTGGGGGGTATTGGGCATTCTCCGACATTTTAGGGTGGCGCCGCCGAGGCATCGAACGGGACGCCGGCGGTGTGCGCTGGCGCTCGCGGTCGTGCTCGCGCTCGGTTTTGCCGCCGGCGCCGTCGAAGCGGCTTCGTCGATCGTTACGGACATCCGAATCGGTGCTGCCGGCAAGGTGACCCGCATCGTCTTCGAATTCACCGAACGCATGTCGGTCCGGCTGTTCACGCTTGCCGACCCCTACCGCGTCGTCATCGATCTGCCGGAAGTCGGCTGGCGGTTGCCGCCGAAGCCGCTTCCGACATCGAGCGGCGTTTACGAGCGGCTCCGTTACGGCCTCTACAAGCCCGGCAATTCAAGGGTCGTACTCGATTTGAACGTCCCGGCACGGGTTGCCAATGCCGCCCTGATTGCACCGAACGGTGCCTACGGCCACCGCCTGGTGGTCGAATTGACGCCGACAACGCCTGAAATCTTCGCCGCACAGCACAAGACCGGTGAAATCGTCATCGATGCCCCTGTGCAAAGCGCCGGCGCACCGGCTGCACCCGCGCCGCCGCCGGCCGCGCCCAAGGTCGAACGCGTGGCCAAGGCGGCGACGCCGGCCCCCGAAATCGCTACGACGCAACCGGCACCAACGCCGGCGTCGGCACGCTTCGAACTCGCGCCCAGAAAGCCGGCGCTGCGGCCGAACCGGGAGCGATACACGGTGATGCTCGATCCTGGCCACGGCGGCGTCGATCCGGGCACCATCGGCGTTTCCGGCATCTACGAGAAGCACATCACGCTGGCAATGGCGCGTGCAATCTCCGATGCGCTCGAAAAGACCGGCCGTTTCAAGGTGGTCATGACCCGAGAACGGGATATCTTCATCCGGCTGCGCGACCGCATCCAGATCGCCCGCGAGGCCAAGGCGGATCTGTTCATCTCGATCCACGCCGACACCATCAAGGATCGCGATATTCGCGGGCCTTCGGTCTATACGCTTTCGGAGCGCGCGTCCGACAAAGAGGCACAGGCGTTGGCCGACAAGGAAAACAAGGCGGACCTGATCGCCGGCATCGATCTGACCGGCGAAAACGCCGATGTCACGGGCATTCTCATCGATCTCGCCCAGCGCGAAACCATGAACCAGTCGGCCCGGTTCGCCGGCATGTTGGTCGATCAGATGAAAACGCGGACCAAAGTGTTGCGAAATACGCACCGTTTTGCCGGATTCGCCGTCCTGAAGGCGCCGGATGTGCCTTCGGTGCTGCTCGAACTGGGTTTTCTATCCAATCCCTCGGACGAGCGCGCGCTGCGCGACCGCCGTTACCGGGCACGTTTGGCCGACGGCGTGGCTAGGGCCATCGAAGGCTACTTCACCCGCGTCGAACAGGCCTCCGGAAACTGATCGAAATCCCGATCCGGCGCCACGGAACCGCCATTTTTTAACTCTAACGTGATGTCATCGCGCCGCCATTCCGTGCTACAACATTAACCTCGGGACCGGACGGAGGCGTACCGATAGCGGTGCAGGGTCTGTGACCGCAATCATTGTAATGGCGAATTGATCGGATACATAAATCGGCATGATTCGCGCGCTCCTTACCACCTTCGGCTTGCTTCTCATCATTGCGGTGTTCGGCGGCTTGGGCGGGCTTTTCGTCTTCTACAAGTTCGGCCAGGACCTGCCGGACTACCGACAGCTCGCCAATTACGAACCTCCGGTGATGACCCGCGTGCATGCCGGCGACGGACGGCTACTCGCTGAATACGCCGTGGAAAAGCGTGTGTTCGTGCCCATCAACGCGATGCCCAAGAAGGTCATCGAGGCGTTTCTCGCCGCCGAGGACAAGAACTTCTATTCACACGCCGGCATCGATCCGATCGGCGTGGCGCGCGCCGTGATCGTCAACCTGAAGAACGTCGGGTCCGAGCGTCGGCTCGTCGGTGCCTCGACTATCACCCAGCAGGTCGCGAAGAACTTCCTGCTTTCCAACGAGGTTTCCTGGCGGCGCAAGGTCAAGGAAGCGATCCTCGCCCTGCGGATCGAGCGCGCCTTTTCCAAGGACCGCATCCTCGAACTGTATCTCAACGAAATCTACCTCGGTTTCGGGTCTTATGGCGTCGCCGCGGCGGCGCTCAACTATTTCAACCGCTCGCTCGACGAACTCAGCGTCGCCGAGATGGCTTTCCTCGGCGCGTTGCCGAAGGCACCAAACAACTACAACCCGATTCGCCGTCCCGATCAGGCACGCGGCCGGCGCGACTGGGTGATCGGGCGCATGTACGAAGAAGGCTACATCTCCGCCGACGAGGCCGAGAAGGCGCGCTCGTCGCCGCTCTTGATCGCCAAGCGCGACGATACAGAGTTCGTCACCGCCGGCTACTTCGCCGAAGAGGTTCGCCGCGAGCTGGAATCGCGTTACGGCGAGCAGCAGCTCTACAAGGGCGGGCTCTCGGTGCGCACCACCATCGATCCGAAGTTGCAGGCGATGGCCGACGCGGCGCTGCGCGCGGGGCTCCGGGCCTATGATCGACGGCACGGCTATCGCGGCCCGATCGCCAAGCTGCCGGCGGAGCAGCGCCTCGACACCTCACCAGACTGGCAGCGCGCACTCGCCAAGGTGCCGCGGCCGAAGGGCATCGAGGAATGGTCGCTCGGCGTGGTGCTCGGCACCGACAAGCAATTCGCCTTCGTCGGCGTCGAAGACGGCAAGCAGGGCCGTATCCCGCTGGCCGAACTGACCTGGGCGCGCGAGGCCCTGGACGACCAGAAACGCGGTTCCAAGGTGAGTAAACCCGCCGACGTATTGGCGCATGGCGACGTCATTTTGGTTTCCCGGGCGGTCAGCGAGGACAAGGATAAGCCGTACCCCGAGGACTTCTACGGGCTCCGCCAGATTCCGCTCATCAACGGCGGCATCGTCGCGCTCGACCCGCATACCGGGCGGGTGCTCGCCATGTCCGGCGGCTATTCCATCGAGGTCAGCCAGTTCAACCGTGTGACCCAGGCGAAGCGCCAACCGGGCTCGGCGTTCAAGCCGTTTGTCTATCTCGCGGCACTGGACTCCGGCTTCACACCGTCGACGCTGATCCTCGACGCGCCTTTCGTCATCGACCAGGGACCGGGGCTGCCGAAATGGCGCCCGGCCAACTACACCAAAAAATTCTACGGACCGTCGACGATGCGGCTCGGAATCGAGAAATCCCGCAACCTGATGACCGTGCGCCTGGCGCAGACCGTCGGCATGGACAAGGTCGCCACCTACGCCAAGCGTTTCGGTGTCGTCGACAACATGCCGGAGACCCTGTCGATGTCGCTCGGCGCCGGCGAAACTACGCTGCTGCGGCTGACCACGGCCTATGCCATGCTGGTCAACGGCGGCAAACGTGTCACGCCGACCTTCATCGACCGCATCCAGGACCGCAACGGCCGTACCGTCTATCGCCACGACAACCGCGATTGCCCACAATGCCGCGCCGCTTCGTGGACCCGTCAGCGCGCGCCGGAACTGCCCGACACCCGCGACCAGATCACCAGCCCGGGCAGTGCCTACCAGATCGTCGCCATGTTGCAGGGCGTGGTCGAGCGCGGCACCGGCCGGCGCATTTCGTCGGTCGGCAAGCCGCTCGCCGGCAAGACCGGTACGACGAACGAAGAGCGCGACACCTGGTTCATGGGTTTCTCGCCGGACTTGGCGGTCGGCGTCTTCTGCGGCATGGACACGCCGATACCGCTCGGCCACAACGAAACCGGCTCGGCGGTGGCCGCACCGGTGTTCCGAGACTTCATGGCCGCAGCCTTGAAGGACAAGCCGTCGATCCCGTTCCGAATCCCACCCAATATCGCGCTGGTGCGCGTCGATGCGCGGACCGGCAAGGTCGCCGACTCGGGCTCCCGGGAAATCATCCTGGAAGCGTTCAAGCCCGGCACGATTCCGGATGGCGACAGTCAGGTGGTGGAAGGGCGGAGCTGGACCGAACCCGGTGGCACCGCCGCCAGCGGCGGCACCATTACCGGGACCGGCGGCCTCTACTGAAGCGATTTCCGATCAGCGCTTCGAGAATCTGAAATCGGGCAGCGCATCGACGGCCTTCTTGAGCGCCTCGCCCCATCCCGACGAGATCGCCTGATAGTAGGGATCCGCCGCCTCGAAACGCCGTTCATAGCCGCGCGACAACAGATCGCGCTCGTAGGTCTGCACGTCGAGCGGCAGTCCGACCGAAAGATTGGCTTTCATGGTCGAATCGAACGACACCATCAGCAGCTTCACCGCATCCTCGAACGACATGGCGGGATCGTAGGCGCGGATCAGGATCGGCCGGCCGTACTTGGTCTCGCCGATCTGGAAGAACGGGGTATCGGCGGAGGCTTCGATAAAGTTGCCTTCCGGATAGATCATGAACAGTCGCGGTTCGCTGGTGGCGATCTGGCCGCCCAGGATGATGTTGGCGTTGAAGGTGGAATCGGCGGTCTGGCCGCTCAGCGCGTTCGATTGGATGACATCGCGCAGCGTCTGGCCGACCAGGCGCACCACTTGAAATAGTGTCGGCGCCTCCAGGATCGAGGGATTGCGCTCGGCCGGCACCTTGGTGCGCTCGTCCAGCAGACTGACGACAGACTGCGTCGTCGCCAGGTTGCCCGACGTCAGCATGGTGATGACGCGCTCGCCCGGATTGCTCCAGGTGAACATCTTGCGGAACGTCGAGATGTTGTCGACGCCGGAGTTGGTGCGGGTGTCCGACATGAACACCAGTCCGCGATTGAGGCGAAGTCCGACGCAATATGTCATGGCAAGTTGGCCCGAATGTGTGGCTGGACGTTACTGCTCTACGCGGAGGGAGACAATCATCGTTTCAGCGCCGGCACCGAGGCGAAGGCCGGCGACCGGCGCCGCCTCGGCGTAATCGAGGCCGGTGGCGACCCGCACGTAGCGCGCATCCGGACAGATCGCGTTGGAAACGTCGAAACCGACCCAACCGATGCCGTCGACGTAGGCCTCGGCCCAGGCGTGACCGGCGTCCTGTTCGGTGCGGTCGTCCATCAGGAGATAGCCGCCGACGTAGCGGGCGGGAATGCCGAGTAGCCGTGCGGCGGAGATGAACACATGGGCATGGTCCTGGCAGACGCCGTGGCCGGCGGCGAGAACGTCCTCGGCGCTGGAGGCGGCGTGCGTGTGCCCGGTCTCGTAGGCGACGGCGTCCAGAACCAGCGCCGAGAGCCCGTGCAGACGCTCGATGTCGCCGTCGAACGACTGCTCGGAGAGGGTCTTGACCATCTTTCGGACCAGCGGTCCGGGGCGGGTCAGGGGCGTCGAACGGTGGAACAGCCAGACCGGCGCGAAGCCGTCGGTGCGTCCCACGATGCCGGCGTTGTCGGCGGTTTCGACCTCGCCCCGACAGGTGACGACAACGTCATGGCCGCCGGCCTCGACACTGAGTAGCGTGACGCGGTTGTTGTTGTGGTCCTCGAATTCGAGCTCCTTGTTGCCGCCCTCGACGGCGATCTCCCAGTTAAGTACCTGCTGGCCGGCACGCGACTTCGGCGTCAGGCGCAGCTGCTGCAGGCCGTAGTGGACTGGATGCTCATAGTGGTAGCTGGTGGTGTGGGTGATGTTGAGGCGCATGGTTCAACCGTAAAACCGGAAATCCCGCTCGATCTGCTGACCGAGCCGGGCGTTGTCGGCGATAAAGCCGGAAAGGAACTCGTGCAGGCCCGCTTCCATGACCGAAGCGATCGAGTTCGCCTTGAGCCGCGCGCCGACGGCTTCGATCAAGTCGTGCGAGGGATGGCGAAGGCCGTAGTCGAGTTCTAGATAACCCAGGTTGTCGGCGATCTTGTTGACGCAGAAGGCGAGCGAGCGCGGCATGCGCCGGTCCAGGATCAGGAAGTCGGCGATGTCGACGGGATTGAAGTCGCCGCCGTTGAGCCAGCGATAGGAACGGTGCGCTGAGACCGAACGCAGGATGGTCTCCTACTGTACGTTATCCAGCGCCGAACCGACGTGGGCGATCGACGGCAGCAGCACGTAGTATTTGACGTCGAGGATGCGCGCCGTGTTGTCGGCGCGTTCGATGAAGTTGCCGAGCCGCGCGAAGTTGTAGATGTCGTTCCGGAGCATGGTGCCCTGCATGGCGCCGCGCACCAGCGCACTCTGCTGGCGGATGACGCTGAGCACATTGGGCAGGTCCTGTTCGCGTACCGGCCGCTGCAGCAAAGTCTTCAGTGTCATCCAGCATTCGTTGGTGGCTTCCCAGACCTCGCGGGTCAGTGCGGTGCGGACCAGGCGCGCGTTGTTGCGTGCGGAATCGATCACCGACATCACGCTCGATCCATTGGTGCGGTCGCGGAGCAGGAAATCGAGCACGTTGGCGGCGTTGTAGGTGTCGTGGCGGGCCTCGAACCCATCCTCGACGCCGGCGGTGGTGACGACCGAGGCCCATTCGCCGCTGGCTGCCGCCGAGCGCGTCAGCGCGATGCGGAAGCCGGCGTCGATCAGGCGCGTGATGTTCTCGCTCCGCTCCAGGTAGCGAAACATCCAGAACAATCCGCCTGCCGTCTTTCCCAGCATCACTCGTCCAATGCCCAGGTATCCTTGGTGCCGCCGCCCTGGCTCGAATTGACCACCAGCGAACCGGGCTTGAGGGCGACGCGCGTCAGTCCCCCCGGCGTGATGTCGACACCGGCCGGCGACACCAGCACGAACGGGCGAAGATCGACGTGACGCGGCGCCAGGCCCTTCTTGGTCAGGATCGGCACGGTGGAGAGCGACAGCGTCGGCTGGGCGATGTAGTTGATGGGGCGCGCCTTAAGTTTCTTGGTGAACTGGGCGCGTTCGCGCTTCGAGGCCGTCGGCCCGACCAGGAGGCCGTAACCGCCCGAACCATGTACTTCCTTGACCACCAGTTCTTGCAGGTGATCGAGCACGTAGGCAAGTGAATCAGGCTCAGCGCAACGCCACGTCGGCACGTTCTGCAGGATCGCGTTCTCGCCGGTATAGAACTGCACGATATCCGGCATGTAGGAGTAGATCGCTTTGTCGTCGGCGATGCCGGTGCCGGGTGCGTTGGCGATGGTGATGCCGCCGGCCCGGTAGACGTCCATGATGCCGGGCACGCCCAGCAGCGAGTCCGGATTGAAGTTGAGCGGATCGAGGAAGTCGTCGTCGACGCGGCGGTAGAGCACGTCGATGGGGGTGTAGCCGAGCGTCGTCCGCATGGCGACGCGGCCGTCGACGATGCGAAGGTCGGAGCCCTCGACCAGTTCGGCACCCATCTGGTCGGCGAGGAAGGCGTGTTCGAAATAGGCGGAGTTGTGGATGCCCGGCGTCAGCACCGCGACCACGGGCCGCGAGGTGCAGGCCTTGGGCGCGCAGGCGGCGAGCGAACGGCGCAGGTTCTCAGGATAGCCGCTCACCGGCTTCACCGGAATGCGGGTGAAGAGTTCCGGGAACATCTGCAGCATGGTTTCGCGGTTCTCCAGCATGTAGGAGACGCCGGACGGCGTGCGCGCGTTGTCCTCGAGCACGAAGAACTCGTCTTCGTTGGTGCGCACGATGTCGACGCCGACGACATGGGTGTAGACGTTGCCGGGCGGCGTGACGCCGATCATCTGCGGCAGGAAGGCCTCGTTCCTGGCGATCAGCTCCACCGGGATACGCCCGGCGCGCAGGATTTCCTGGCGGTGATAGATGTCGTGCAGGAAGGAATTGATGGCGCGCACGCGCTGTTCGATGCCGCGCTGCAGGCGCGACCACTCCCGGCCCGAGATGATGCGCGGCACCACGTCGAAGGGAATCAGGCGTTCCGCCGCTTCCTGCTGACCGTAGACGTTGAAGGTGATGCCGGTGCGGCGGAAGAACCATTCGGCCTCCGCTGACTTCTTCTGCAGTTGCGCAGGGTCCTCGGCGGATACCCAGGTCTGGTAGTCGGCGTATGGGCGGCGCGGCGTCTCGTCGAAGCCGAACATCTCGTCAAAACAAGGTTTTGTCTCACCCATGCCAAAAATCTTAAATAAATCCTCGCCTTTCGCAATCACGGAAACGGATTTTTTGCACTTGCGATAGGCATCCTCGTCGTCCTGTTCAAAAAACATGCATTTGTTGGGCCGATAACGGGTACTTGCACCGATGCTCCGCCATCCGCATGCTCGCGATAGAGACCACAGGGGGGACCTCATGACCGACGATATCCGTGCCTTGGCCGGCCGTGCCGCCAAGATCGCCACTTCCACTTTCGCCAACGCGCTCGACGATTTCGGCCTCGCCGGCGGCATCCTGCCGACCATCAAGGCGGTCGCGCCCGGCATGCGGTTCTGCGGCCCAGCGGTGACGGTGAAGGAGAGCGTCGGCCCGGCCGGCACCTACCAATCATCGGACTTCCGGGTCGGCGCGCTGATCGACGCGGCGCAGGCCGGTGACGTGATCGTTATCGCCGGCGGCGGCGCCAACGTCTCCACCTGGGGCGGCATGGCCTCCTTCGCCGCCAAGAAGAAGGGCATCGCCGGCGTGTTGGCCGATATCGGCGTGCGCGATCTGGAAGAAATGATCGAGTTCGAGTTCCCGGTGTTCGCCAGGCACCTGACGCCGCTCACCGGCCGCACGCGGCTCAAGGTCGAGGCCATAGGCGAACCCGTCGAGGTTGACGGTGTCACGGTTGCGCCGGGCGATCTGATCGTCGCCGACGGTACTGGCGCGCTGATGCTGCCCAAGGCCAAGGCGGCCGAGATCATCGCCAATGCGGAGCGTTACAACGCCGACGATGGCGCCGCCATGAAGGACCTAGACGCCGGCCTGACCTTCACCCAGGCGATGGCCAAGTACACACGGATCTGAACATCTGTAGTTCGCGAGGACCACGACCAAGATGACCGACTTCCCGAATACGCCGATCGAAGGCCCGATGGTTTGGCGGGGCGAGCAATTCCTGACCGATAACAGCTGGCGGCACACTTTCTCCGCCGACGATATTGCCGAAATCGATGCTGCGCTGGCGGCGGTGCGCCGAGCCGGCCGGCCCAACATGGGTTTCGCCGCCACTGATTTCCCGCTCGACGGGCTTGCCGAGAAACTCGCCGGCATCCTGGGCGAGGTGCAGAATGGCCGCGGTTTTGCGCTGCTCCGCGGGCTTCCGGTCGCGCGTTACAGCCGCAGCAACATCGAAACCGTCTATTGGGGGCTCGGATGCCACCTTGGCGAGGTGATTTCGCAGAACGCCATGGGCGACCTGATCGCCGAGGTCACCGACAAGGGGTCCGACTACACCCACGGCGTCAACGACCGCGGCTATATGTCGAACGACAAGCTCAATCCGCACGTCGATACTTCAGACATGACCGCGCTTCTTTGCCTGCGCAATGCCGGCGTCGGCGGACTGAGCTGGCTGACCAGTTCGGCGGCGGTGTTCAACGAAGTTCTCGACACCAGGCCAGACCTGCTTGAAATCTACGACCGTGGCTTCCATCACGACCTGCGTGGCGAGGGGCCGACCGGCCGCATGGACGAGGTCACCCATAATCGCATTCCGGTGTTCAGTTATTACCAAGGCCTGATGAGCTGCTGCTACAATGACAAGATCATGCGCTCGGCCCATGCCAAAATGGGCGACAAGCTGAGCCCGCTCGAAAGCGAGGCGATCGATCTCGTCAAGACGCTGGCCGAGCGGCCGGACATGCGTTTCGAGTTCACCATGGCGCCGGGCGACATTCAGCTCATCAACAATTACGCGCTGCTGCATGCGCGCTCCGAATTCCAGAGCGATCCAGACCCGGCCAAGCGGCGCTGCCTGCTCCGCATGTGGATGAACTGCCACGATCCCCGGCCGCTCGCCCTCAATTTCGCCGAGCGCTACAACACCGGACCGCGCGGCGGCGTGTTCGTGCGTGCCGCCGCCAGCTAGGCGCCGGCGGCTCGTTCCAGTACACGTGGATTTGAACGGCGCGCACGTCCGGGTGACGGTAAGCTGTTCGTCATGATGAAACGCATGCTGATTGCCGGATTGATGCTCGCCACGTTGGTGGCGGTGCCGGTCCGCGCCGAAACCATCGATGCCGTCATCGCCACCGCCGCCAGGGCGTGGCTACAGGCGATGGGCGACAAGGCCAAGGACGCGCATTACAAGTTCACCGACGAAGAGCGCTTCGAGTGGCATTATGTGCCGCGGTCGCGCAACGGCGCCGTCATTCGCGAGATGACGCCGGCCCAGCGCGCCACCGCCAAGAACCTGATGCGAAGCACGCTGTCGTCGCCCGGCGTGTTGAAGGCCGATGCGGTGATGGCGCTGGAGGCGGTGTTGGCGGAAATCGAGGGCTCGTCGCTCCGCTACCGCGACCCGGAAAAATACTACGTCTCCATCTTCGGTGAGCCGGGCCAATTCCCCTGGGGCTGGCGCCTCGAAGGGCATCATCTTTCGATCAACGTCACCGTCGCCGCCGCCGGCGAGGTCACGGTGACGCCGACGTTCATCGGCACCAATCCGGCGCGCGTACCGAGTGGGCCGAAGAAGGGCAGCTGGGTGCAGTACGACGAGTTCATCCTCGGGCTCAGACTGGCGTCGAGCCTGGACGCCACGCAGATGAAGCAGGCGTTGTTGGACGACCGTTCGCTCGGTGAGGTGGTCGCCGGCCCCGGTCGCGGCGATGCGATCAAGAAGCCCGTGGGTGTGCCGGTGAGCAGCTTCAGCCCGGCGCAGAGGAAGCTGCTGAGTACGCTGGTCGCGGTTTATGTCGGCCTCGCGCGCGACGAGATCGGCCGGCCCTACATGGAGCTGGTCAACGAAGGCTTGGCCGAGACGCGCTTCGCCTGGGCCGGCCCGGTGAAGGAGGGCGAGGCGTTCTACTACCGCATCCACGGGCCGCGCGTGCTGATCGAATTCGACAATACCCAGAACGACGCCAACCACATCCACAGCCTATGGCGCGACCCGGCGAACGACTTCGGCCGCGACATGCTGCACAAGCATTACAAGGGATCGCCCGCCGCGCACGGGCACAAGCCGTAAGGCTTGGCGTCAGTCGTCCTTGCCGTAGTCGTCGAAATTGACGGCGAAGCCGCTTTCGTAGTGGCGGATGATACGGGCCGGGCGGTCGAGCGACGGCGAGCGCAATCCGACATCGTGACCGATATCGAGGCAGATCGGTTCACCCTTTTCGAGATCGAACTCGATGGCGGCACCGCTTTCCGAAAGATCGCGCACGACACCTTCGCGCACCTGACCTCGCGAGACGATCGAGGCCGGCTCGTTCACCGGAATGCGTTCATGGCGTCTGCCGGTCATGCTGCCTTCTCCTGAGCAATCGCTGCGAGTATGTGCCGGGTGGCAATGCCCGGCTGTGATCGTCGTTACAGTTTATCGAGCGCCGTCGCCGACGGCGCGAACCAGTATGACCCGGTCTTTGCCTCGGAAAAATCGGTGAGATGGTCGTATTCACCGTCACCCGAGAGCCCGTACATGCTTTTCAACACGCTATCGAAATGGCCGATGTCGGAGGTAAATCCGAGGAAATAGAGGCCGTGCTCACCGACGCCGCCATAGGGCGCGCTGCGGCGGTACATCTTCTGGCCGACGCCGTCGATCTTGAGATCCGTGCGGCCGACGTGCGACCAGGCGGAGAGGGCGTCGCCTTCGAGTTCAATGCTGTCGGGCTTGGTGCGGCCGAACACCTGCTCCTGGTCATGTTGCGGGAGCTTGGCGAAGGCGTCGAGGTCGTGCACCCATCGCTGGCCGAGCACGAAGGCGCCGCCGGCCCCCATTTTGCCTGCTGGCACCAACCCTTGCTCCAATCACTTGTCGCCCTTGGCGTTGGCGCTGCCGTCGACGAAACCGGTCATGTCGCGGGCGTCGTGGTACATGAAGCCCGACAGGTCGAGTTCGAGGCGCGCGATCCCGGTGATCGCGCCGTCGATGGCGCGGACGAGATCGAAGACATCGTCGCGTTCGGCGCCGTGCACCCAGAACCAGACGTCGCTTTGGGTCGCCGGCGCGCTGTGCTTGGGGCCTTCGAGGGGGACGAAATCGTGCATGCCGTCCGGCATCTCGCCCGGCATCAGCTTGGCGAGGGTCGATTTGGAGACGGCGACCACCATGGCGCAGGGGCTCTTCGACGCGGCGGCACGGGCCTGCTTGATCGCCTTGGCGAGCTTGGCCGCGGTCCAGCCGGTGGCCAAGTCGTATTCGAGGAAATGGTGGTGGCGGCTGCCCTCGCGGAAGATATCCATCTGCGGCGTCGTCATGGTCGGCCTTTCGTCTGTCGTCATTCGCTGGGTTCAATTTCGGATTTTACCCGCCGGGCGCCGGATTGAAATACCCGTCCGACGGGATGCTTCGCGGCCTTGCAATTTCCAGCCCTTTGGCATCTTATCGGCGCGCCCGAAGGGCATCGAGCAACGAGACGGAAAGCCCGGAAAGATGCGCGCCGAAATCGAATCCATATCCGCCGAGATCAAGCAGTCGATCGAACTGCTGAGGAGGCATCTTTGACTACGATCAAGCAAAACTCCGCCTCGAGGAACTGAACGCCCTCTCCGAGGACCCCAATCTCTGGAACAGCCCGACGCGCGCGCAGGAAGTGATGCGCGAGCGCAACCTGTTGGCCGCCGGCGTCAAGGAAGTCGAGGAGATGGAGCGCGAGCTCGCCGACTGCCTCGATTTGATGGAACTCGGCGATGCCGAAGGCGATGAGGACGTCGTCGCCGATGCCGAGGCGACCCTCGACAAGCTGCGTGAGCGCGCCGCCAAGGCCGAACTCGAGACCTTGCTCTCGGGCGAAGCCGATTCCAACGACTGCTATCTCGAAGTCCATGCCGGCGCCGGCGGTACCGAGGCGCAGGACTGGGCGGAGATGCTGCTCCGCATGTATTCGCGTTGGTGTGAACAGCACAATTACAAGGTCGAGTGGATGGAAGAGAGTCCCGGCGAAGAGGCAGGCATCAAGTCCGCGACCATCAAGGTTTCCGGTCACAACGCCTACGGCTGGCTCAAGACCGAGTCGGGCGTGCATCGCCTGGTGCGGATATCGCCCTACGACTCGAACGCGCGCCGCCACACCTCGTTCTCGTCGGCCTGGGTCTATCCGGTGGTCGACGACACCATCGAGGTCGAAATCCTCGACAAGGACCTTCGCATCGACACCTACCGGGCGTCTGGCGCCGGCGGCCAGCACGTCAACAAGACCGACAGCGCCATCCGCATCACGCACCTGCCGACCGGCATCGTCGTGCAGTGCCAGAACGACCGCTCCCAGCATAAGAACCGCGCCCAGGCCTTCTCCATGCTGAAGGCGCGGCTCTACGAGGCGGAACTGCAAAAGCGCGAGGAAGCGGCCCAGGCCGAACACGACGCCAAGACCGACATCGGCTGGGGCCACCAGATCCGCTCCTACGTCCTGCAGCCCTACCAGATGGTCAAGGATCTCCGCACCGAGGTCGAAACTTCGAACACCCAGGCGGTGCTCGACGGCGACCTCGACCAGTTCATGGCGGCGGCATTGGCGCAACGCGTGCACGGCGGCGAGGAATCCAACTAGTACGCCATCAGCCGGCCGCTGGCATGGATCGCGGCGCCGGCATCACGTGTCAGCGCTGAATCGGAATAGCGCCCCAAGCGGCATGCGGCGGCGGCGGACGGCGAGGATTTCGCCCGTCCGTCGACCAGGCGCTCGATCTCCGAGCGTTCGATGCCGATGTCGTTGAGCAGGCGGTCGTCCAATGCCGCGAGTTCGCGGATGGCTCTCCGGCGCCGGTGCCATTGGCGCAGATTGCCATATACGTTCATGATCAGGGGCAGGTACATTTTCATCTCCGTGATGTTGGAATTTCGGCCGGCGCCTAAAGTGTCGCCTTGGATTTCTCGACCATACGGAATGGCTCCTGACAGCATGGTGTCAGGAGCGGTTTGCTAGCCTCCGGTCTCATGACAGATAGTGTCAGGAAGTGGGAAATTGGGCGCTGGCGGCGAAGGGGGCTGCATGCGACGGGCCGACCGACTGTTCGAAATCATCCAGATCCTGCGCCGCAGGAAGATGGCGCGCGCACAGGATTTGGCCGAGAAGCTGGAAGTTTCGGAACGCACCATCTATCGCGACGTGCGCGACCTGATGGCGAGCGGCGTTCCCATCGATGGCGAGGCGGGCGTTGGCTATATCCTGCGCGGCGGCTACGACCTGCCGCCGATCATGTTTAACGAACAGGAATTGGAGGCACTGGTGCTCGGCGTGCGCATCGTCGAGACTTGGTCGGACGCCAAGCTGGCCCAAGCCGCCGGCGATGTGCTGGCCAAGGTCGAGACGGTGATACCGGACAAGCTTCGCCAGCACATGGCGGAAACCGCGCTGCTGGCGCCGGTCAACCCGCTGGCAGAGCCGATCATGATCGATCCGGGCCTGCTTCGCCAGGCCATCCGCGACCGGCGCAAGGTGCGCTTCGATTACCGCGATGCCCAGGACCAGCCGACCCAGCGCATGGTCCGGCCGCTGGCGATGGCGTTCTTCGGCCCGGTCTGGGTACTGGCGTCGTGGTGCGAAATGCGCCGCGACTTTCGCTCGTTCCGGCTCGACCGCATGGCCGAACTTGCCGTGATGGACGAGACCTTCCCGACCGATCCCGAAAAGACGATCGAGAAGTTTCTGGCCAGCGGCTGGGTGAAGCGGACCTGAACCGGCCGGTTCAGTGGATCAGGAGGCCGCCGTTGGCGTCGATCACCGTGCCGGTGACGAAGCTGGCGAGGTCGGACGCCAAAAACAGACAGACCCCGGCGATCTCTTCCGAGCGGCCTAAGCGCCCCAACGGCACGCCCTGGGCGATGCGATCCTTGATCTCGCGCGTCATCGCACCCTTGGTGAAATCGTTGTCGATGGGGCCGGGGGCGACGGCATTGACGCGGATGGCGTCCGGCGCCAGTTCACGCGCCAGCGCTTTGGCGAGGCCGAAGATACCGGCCTTGGCCGCGGCATAGTGCGAGCGTCCGAACACGCCGCCACCGTTCTCGCCGGCGATCGACGACATCAGTACCATGGCGCCGCCGCCGGCTTCGCGCATCAGCGGTGCCGCGGCGCGCGCCATGTTGAACGAGCCCTTCAGGTTGACGTCGAGAACGGCGTCGTATTCGGCCTCCGAGATGTCCATCAAGGGCGTGCCGTGAACGAGGCCGGCGACATTGACCAGAATGTCGAGCCCGCCGAGCACCTTCGCGGCGTCACCGACGGCTTGCTCGCAGGCCTGGCGCGAGGCGACGTCGCAGGCAAGCGCATGATGGCCCGGCCCGAGCGTGCGTGCGCGCTCGGCGACGGCTTTACCGTCGATATCTAGGAGTGCGACTGTCGCGCCGTGCTCGGCGAACAGCCGTGCGGCGGCGAAGCCGATGCCGCTCTCCGTCGCGGCACCGGTGATAACGGCACGTTTGCCGATAAGTAGCTGGCCGGCCGCGCTCATTGCAGCAGGAAGTCCTTAAACAGCACGCCCTGGACCTGTTTCGGCTGAATCACGTTGTTGATGATGTTGGCGATATCGAACCGCAGTTTCTCGGCGCCGGTCTTGCCGACCAAGTCCTGACGTTCCTGCTCGCGCAGGTGATTGAGCACGGCGTCGACGATTTCGTCCTTTTTCGCGTCGACGGTCGAGACGTCCTCCTTGGCCATGACCAGCGACACCTCGACGCGCAGGAACGGCGCGCGGTATTTGCCGGTCTTGAGGTCGGCCTTGATCACCGGCAGCGGATGGCGGACCGGCACGCCCAGGTCGAGCTCCAGCTTGGTCTTCTCGCGCTCGATCCCCAGGAGACCGTCCAGGAGCCCGAACATGAAGGCGCCGCCGCCGCCAAGCAAAAGCACAGCAACGAGGCCGCCGCCGGCCATCATGAACAGCTTCTTCTTGGACTTCGGCTTCTTCTTTTTCTTGCCCTTTTTGCCTTTCTTGTCGTCGCCCTCTTCCTCTTCGAAGGGTTCCTCAAGTGCGTTTTCGTCGGCCATGGTCAGCTCCGGATCTTTGAGATGGCGTCCTCAGTGCGGACAGAATAAGGCAAATTGCCGTTCCGCTGGCAAGCGCGCTACAGCGCCTTGACGGCTTCCAGCACTTCCTCGGCGTGGCCTTTGACCTTCACCTGCGGCCAGATCTGGCGGATCACGCCCTTGGCGTCGATCAGGAAGGTGGCGCGAACGATGCCCATGAACTTACGGCCCATGAATGTCTTCATTTGCCACACGCTATAGGCTTCGCAGAGCGAGCCGTCCTCGTCGGAAACCAGGGTGAAATTGAGGTTCTGCTTTTCCTTGAATTTGTCGTGGCGCGCGGGGCTGTCCTTCGACGCCCCGATGACGACGGCGCCGGCCTTCTCGAAATGTTTGGCGCGGTCTCGGAAGTCTTGGGCTTCGGTGGTGCAGCCCGGTGTCATGTCCTTGGGATAGAAATACAGCACCACGGTGCTGCCCTTGAGATCCTTCAGCTTGAGCGTGCCGCCGCCGTCCGTCGGCAGTTCGAAGTCCGGGGCCTTGTCGCCAACCTTGAGGGTCATTGCGCCTCTCCTTCCGTCGCTGAATTCCGATCCTAAAATCGTTCCTGTCGGCATCTTTATCAAGGCGTTATGATCGGACCTCGCGCGCATCGGGGACGATGGGAACATGGCGACATTCGTATTGGTGCACGGTGCCTATCACGGTGCCTGGTGCTGGGAGCGGCTTCGCCGGCGGTTGGAACTCGGCGGCCACCGGGTGTTCGCCGACGACCTTCCCGGCCATGGCAAGGACTTCGATCCGGCCAAGGCGACGCTTGAGGCCTATGCCGACGCCACCGCCGCGCTGATCCGCGGTATCGGCGGCAGCGCCGGCGAGGGCGGTGTGCATCTGGTCGGCCATTCCATGGCCGGCGCCGTGATCGCCGAGACGGCCGAACGCGTGCCCGAGTTCCTGACCGGCCTGGTGTTCCTGACCGCCTATCTGCCGGAGAACGGCCTGTCCGTCGCCGATCTTGCGCGCTTGGATGAGCAAGTCAGCATCGAGGCGAAGCGCGTCGAGATCGACGGCGTCAAATGCCTGGAACTCGACGAAGCGGTGCTCAGGCGGCATTTCTATCAGGACGCCAGCGACGACCAGTTCGATTGGGTCAGGGAACGGATCAGGCCGCAGGCGATCAAGCCATTCGTAACCCCGGTAGCGATCACCCCCGATCGCTTTGGCCAAGTGCCGCGCGCCTACGTCCATTGCGAAAAGGACAAGGCCATCGGCCTCTTCCTGCAGCACCGCATGGAGCGCGCAACGCCCTGTCATCCGGTGCTCAGGCTCGCGACCGGGCATTCGCCATTCGTCACCGATGTCGATGCACTGGCGCAGGTCATGCACGAGACGGTCCGCTGAGAACGCTCAGATCTTCTTCACGAGCCTGTTCAGGCGTTTCATGGAGTCCTTGTCGGGGAAGCGCTCGACCCCGAGGCTGATGGCGAAGCAAGCCAATTCGACCGAGCGCGGCACCTTGAATGCCGAACCATTGCGCTCGCCCTTCTCGTAGTACTGGATGATGCGAGGCTTGAGGCCGAGTTTAACGGCCGCGCCTTTCTGCGTCAGCTTGAGCGACTTGCGCCAGGACTTGAACTCGGCAGGGGACATTTTTGGGCGCCCAGGTTTCGTGACGGATTTATGAATTAACGCACGAAGTGAGGCTGTGTAAAGCCTTCGACCGCCCGCTGCCTGGTAACGGACAGGCGATACTCAGATCAAGGGCGCGGGCATTTCCGGCGCATCGGCGTCCGGTGCGGGCAATCGGGCGGCGGGTTCCTCGACGATTTCGCGGAAGATGTCATAGGCCTCGGCGGCGGCGCCTTTGACCTTGGCTTCCAGCGCGGCGAAGTCAGCGACGTTGCCGACGCGGGCCAGGCGTTGCTTGAGGGCGTCGGGAAAGGCCTGGGCGCGCTCTGCGGTGATGTCGTCCTCGACGGTCAAGGACAGCATGCCTTGCAAGGCCAGCCACAGCCCGAGCGTCTCGGCCAGGCGCTTGCCGATACCGGCGTCGAGTGCGCCGGCCTGGACCAGATTGTCCAGCGTGCCAAGCGTACTGGGATGCAGCAGCGTCGGCCGTTCGGCCGCATGCTTAAGCGTGAGATACTGGGCGATGAACTCGATGTCGACCACGCCGCCCCGCAATTGCTTTAACGACCAAAGATTCTCGGCCGGCTTTTCGCGCGCGAGGCGCGCGCGCATGTCGGCGACGTCGCGGAGCAGCGTGACCGGGTCGCGCTCGCGGGTCAGCACATCCTTGATCTCGCGCTCGACGATGGCGCGATAATTTTCGGAAGTGGCGAAGACGACGCGGGCACGCGTCAGCGCCATGTGTTCCCAGGTCCAGGCCTGTTCCGCGTGGTAGCGTCGGAACGATTGCGTCGTGGTGGCCACGGGGCCGGCATTGCCCGACGGCCGCAAGCGCATGTCGACCTCATAGAGACTGCCCTCGGCGGTCGGTGCCGTAATGGCGTTGATCAGGCGCTGGCCGAGCCGGGCATAGTACTGCGTCGGTGACTGCGGTCGGGGACCGTCGGATTCCTCGGCTTCCGGCGGCACGTCATAGATGAAGACGAGGTCGAGGTCCGAACTCGCCGACATCTCGCGGCTGCCCAGCTTGCCGAGAGCGACGATCGCCATCTCGCCGCCGGCAATGCGGCCGTGGTTCTCGGTATAGGCAGCGGCGACCGGGTCGAACAACGCGGCGACCACGGTTTCGGCGATATTGGAGAGCGCGACCGCCGCCACCGGTGCCTCGACGGTGCCGCGCAAGCGCTGTACGCCGACCTGGAGGCGATGATCGTGCGCCCAGCGCCGGGACACGTCGAGCTTGGCTTCGAAATGCTCCGCCCGCCCAAGCACCGTCGCCAACTCGTCGCGGAGTTCCTCGGCGTCGGGCAGGGGGCCGAAGAAATCACCGGCGAGCACGCTGTCGATGACGTTGGGATGAGCGCCCATGTGGCGCGCCAGCCTAGGCGCGATGCCGACGATTTCGGCGATCAGGTCGAGCAGTTGCGGGTTGGCCTGGAACATGGAGAACAGCTGCACGCCGGCCGGCAGCCCCTTGAGGAACTGGTCGAAGCGCAGCATGGCGGCGTCCGGATCGGCGGTCGCGGCAAGCGACTGCAGGAGTTTCGGCACCAATTCGGTAAGGATTTCCCGCGCCCGCGTCGATTGCGTGGCACGGTGGCGCCCGTGGTGCCAGGCACGAATCATCGCATCCACGGTCTCCGGCGACTTGAAGCCGAGCTTGGCGATGGTTGCGAGGGTTTCGGGATCGGAATCGCCGCCGGTGAAAACGAGGTTGCCGCCACCGGCCGAGCCCAATGCCGGCGCATCGGCGAAGAGTTGGCCGTAATGCCCTTGCACGCGTCGGAGGTGGAACAGCAGTTCGTCACTGAATTCGTCCGGCGTGGCGTGGCCGAGAAACGTCGCCAGGCGGGCATAGCCGGCTTCCGTTTCAGGCAGCACCTGGGACTGTTCGTCGTCGATCATCTGCAATCGATGTTCGACGCGGCGAAGGAACCTATATGATTCGACGAGCTCGGCCGCGACGCCGGCCTCGCAATGCCCGAACCGCGCCAGGTCGTTCAACGCCCGCACCGTTCCGGACGAGCGCAGTTCGGGCTCTCGCCCGCCCCAGATCAGTTGCTGGGTCTGGGCGAAGAATTCGATCTCGCGGATGCCGCCCTGGCCGAGCTTGACGTTGTGGCCGAGGGTGCCGATGGAGGTGCCGCCACGGTGCGCGTCGATCTGGCGCTTGATCGAATGGATGTCCTGGATGGCGGCGAAATCCAAGCTCTTGCGCCAGATGAACGGGACCAGGTGCTTGAGGAAGGCACGGCCGGCCTCCTTGTCGCCGGCGGCGGCGCGGGCCTTGATCATGGCGGCCCGTTCCCAGTTCTGACCGAGGCTTTCGTAGTAGGTCTCGGCGGCCAGGACCGAGAGCGCCAACGGCGTGGCGCTCGGATCGGGGCGAAGCCGGAGATCGGTGCGGAACACGTACCCGTGCGCAGTGCGCTCGTCCATCAGCTTGATCAGGTTGCGGGTCAGGCGGACGAAACCGTTCTGCAACCGGTCGGAATCGCGGGTTTTAACCCTGTCCGTGTCATAGAGGACGATGAGGTCGATATCGGAGGAATAATTCAGTTCGTGCGCGCCCAGTTTGCCCATGGCCAGAACGATGAGACCGCTATCCTTGAGTGGATCGGCGGCGTCGGTGAGGTCGAGTGCGCCTTGGGCGGCGGCCTGGCGCATCACATGTGCCGCCGCAAGCTCGAGCGAGGCATCGGCAAAGGCGGAAAGCCCCTCGGTAATCTGTTCCAAGGGCCAAAGGCCGCCGATATCGGCAAGCGCTATGGAAAACGCCACCCGTCGCTTGGAAATGCGGAGAAAGCGGCTTATGTCAGCGTCATTAAGGGTTTCTTTGGTCTTTTCGGATACCCGGGAGAGGATGTCGGCGAGGATTTCGTCGGGACCCCGGGCCATCAAATCACAGACGAAACCTGGGTCGCGAAGGGCCAAACTGCTCAGGTAAGGGCTGTTTCCGAAGATGGCGTCCAACAATGCGCCGGCGGTGGAATCGGATGCCAGGGCCTGAGCCAGGTCCGAAGCGTCGCCGCCATTCGGCAGTTCGGTGCTTTTGGCGGCGGACAGCCAGTTTTCGCGCTCGCGGGCAACGGCATCCAAATCGAACGGCCGTGGCACCGATTGCAGGCTGTCGAGGATGCGGAAATGAGGCATAATACGTTGGTTCCAATGGCGGCGAACTGGTTCATCGGCGAACGGCCGGGAAGATCGCGGTCGCAGCGCCGGGAGCAAGGTTAAGGTATCGGCATGGTTCGACGAGCCGTCAAGGGATTGATCCAACTGCTGGGCGGTCTGGGCGCCGGCTTGGCCATCGTCATCAGCCTGTTGGCATGGCAGCTATCGAAGGGCCCGATCTCGCTCGGTTTCCTGACCGAATACCTTGAGAGCGCCGTCAACGCGGGTCACCGCGACTTCAAGCTGCAACTCGGCGATACCATCCTGACCTGGGCCGGCTGGGAACGCGCGCTCGACATCCGCGTCCTCGATGTATCGATATTCTCGCTCGAAGGCAGAACCATCGGCAACGTGCCTGAAGTGGCGTTCTCGCTCAGCGGCAGCGCGCTCATTGCCGGCAAGATCGCGCCGCAGAGCGTCGAGTTTTACGGGCCCCGTGTCGCCGTCCGACGCGACCGGGACGGCTCAATCGATATCGGTTTCGGCGTCGATGAGGCGGGCGGATCGGAGAAGCTGGCCGCGAACTTCATCGACCGCCTGATCGAAGCACCGTCGCTCGAGCATCCGATGAGTTTCCTGAGCCGGGTGGCGATCATCGGTGGCGCCGTTACCATCAACGACCAGTTGCTGCGCAAGGAGTGGAAGCTGCCGGTAGCGGACGTGCGGTTGCGCCGTCTCGACGATCGCCTGACCGGCGAGTTGAACCTGGTGCTCGACGAAGGCGGCCGCAATACGGAATTGGTCGCCGACGGCGCCTTCTTCTTCGCAGACCGCCGCGTGCGGCTGGATTTCCGGTTCTCCGACGTGGCGCCGGCGGTGTTTGCCTCAGTTGCCGCCGATCTCGCCCCGCTGAAGGCCCTCGACATGCCGTTCACGGGTACCGTCGGGGTCGAGTTCCCGATCGACGGTGATATCACGGCGATCAACGTCGATATCGTCGGCAAGAACGGCCGCGTCGTTCTGCCCAAACCCTTGCAGCAGGTCATCGACGTCACCGAGGCTAAGCTGCGCGCGCGCTTTCGGGCATCCAGCGGCGTCGAGGTCGAGGCGTTCAACCTTAAATTCGCCGACGCAACGACCGTGCGTCTACCGGCGCCCATCGACTTCGCAGAGCCGATCCGAGAGCTATCGTTTGCCGGTACACTCTCCGGCGACGGGCGTGACCTCGTCATCAAGAATCTCGCCGTCGACGGCGCCGGCCCGAAACTCAATGTGACGGGCGAGCTCAAGGGACTGGGCGACAAGAACGCCCCGGCGCATGGGACGATCAAAGGTACCGTCGACCGAATGACGGCGGAGCAGTTGCCGAATTACTGGCCAACCGAGGTGGCGCCGGATCCGCGCGCCTGGGTGACCTCGCACATCAGGAAAGGTCTGGTCACCGAAACCGCATTCGAGGCCGATTTTACGCTCGCCGAAAACGGGGCGTTTTCGCTCAAGGCGCTGGACGGAACGATGAAGGTGACAGGTGCCGAGGTCGAGTACCTGCCGCCCATGCCGATCGTCAGCGATGCCGCGGCGAACATCCGTTTCGATAAGCAGAGCTTCACCATCTACGCCGAAGGCGGCAAATCTAAAGGAGTGACGATCGAGGGCGGGCGCATCGTTTTGAGCGGTCTCGACCAATACGATCAGTTCGCCGACATCGACCTGCAGATCAAGGGTGCGCTGCCAACGAAGCTCGCCTATCTCGACAGCGAGCCCTTCAAATACACCTCGGCGCTCAACATCGATCTACGTCAGGCGGCGGGCAAAGCGGACACGCGCCTAAAGCTGTTCTTCATCCTGGAGAAGACCCTGAAGTTCGAGCAGGTCAAAGTCTGGGCGCGCTCCAAGCTGAACGACGTCAAGCTCGGCAACATTTTTCTTGGCCGTGGCATCGACGGCGGCAAGCTCGACGTCCGCGTCGACACCAACGGCATGGATGTGAAAGGCGACGTGCGCGTCGCTGGCATTCCCGCGCACCTGACCTGGCGCGAGAACTTCGCCAAGAAGGTCAATTTCCGCAGCCAGTACAGACTTAGTGCCAAGATCAACAATGTCCGCCATGTGCGCGACATCGGCCTCGACATGAAGCCGTTCTCCGGCAATTACATCCGCGGCGGTGTCAGTTCGGACATCACTTATACCGTGTTCCCCGGTCACGACCGCCGCCTTGAGGTCAAGGCCGACATCAAGGATGCAGCCCTTTCAGCGCCCGCTTTCGGCTGGTTCAAGCCGGTCGGGGCAGCCGGCCGCGCCGAACTCCTAGGCGATCTAGAAGGCAAAGTCGTCACCGACAGGCCGCGGGGTTGGCTCAAGGCCGCCCCGCGCGATCTAAACGGCCAGGCCCCGGA
>JAYOXJ010000008.1:10746-26682 GCA_038152725.1 Rhodospirillaceae bacterium | reverse complement strand
CCCTTCACCGTGGTCGGCGACGGCACCCAGACCCGCGATTTCACCTTCGTCAGCGACATCGTCGACGCCATCGTGCTGAGCGCCGCCTCCGACATTTCCGGCGAGATCATGAACGTCGGCTCCGACGGCACCTACAGCGTCAACCGCCTGACCGAACTCCTGGGCGGCGACGTGGTCTACATACCCAAGCGCCCGGGTGAGCCCGACTGCACCCACGCCGACATTTCCAAGATCAAGCGGCTGCTCGGCTGGCGCCCTAAGGTCAGCTTGGAGCAGGGCATCAAAGTGATGCTGGAGAACATTGACTACTGGCGGGAGGCTCCTGTATGGACCCCCGACAAGATCGAAACCGCCACCGCAAGCTGGTTCAAGCACTTGGGCTCCTGAACCCAAGGCGCCACGGCCAACCTTTCGAAAGATGAGTATGAATTCCAAATCCGGCGACAACACCTCCGAAATGCGCTTGGCACGCGACAAGGTGCGCAGCCTCGACGAAATCGTCGGCGTCGCCGCCCGTCACAAGGATGCTGGCCAGTCCGTGGTGCTTTGCCACGGCGTCTTCGACCTCGTCCACATGGGCCACGTCAAGCACCTCGAGGCGGCCAAGCGCGAGGGAGATGTACTGGTCGTCACCGTTACCTGCGACCGCCACGTCAACAAGGGTCCGGGCCGGCCGATCTTCCCCGATCACATGCGCGCCGAAATGCTGGCGGCGCTCGAATACGTCGACTACGTCGGTATCAACATGGAGCCGACCGCCGAGAACGTGATCCGCGCGATCAAGCCGGATGTCTACGTCAAAGGCTCCGACTACGAAAACCCCGACGAGGACGTCACCGGCGGCATCACGCGCGAGCGCGAGCACGTCGAGAACCACGGCGGGCGGCTGGTGTTCACCAAGGACATCACATTCTCGTCGTCCGCGCTGATCAACCGCTATCTCGACGTCTATGACCCGCCGCTGCGCGATTTCCTCGACGGTTTCCGCCGCGCCAACTCGCTCGACCAGCTGCTGGCGCTGTTGCAGCGCGTCGAGAATTTCAAGGTGTTGCTGGTCGGCGACACCATCATCGACGAGTACCGTTACGTCGAGGCGCTGGGCAAGCCGTCGAAGGAAAACATCATCGCCACCCGCGCTATCGACGACGAGTTGTTCGCCGGCGGCATTCTCGCCGCTGCCAACCATGTCGCCGACTTCTGCGCCGAGGTCGAGGTCGTCACCCTGCTCGGCGACATCGACGGCTACGAGGATTTCGTCAAGTCGAGCGTCAAGCCGAACGTGCGCGTCAACTACCGGGTTCGCGAGGGCGCGCCGACGACGCGCAAGACGCGTTTCGTCGAGCAGGCCTATACCCGCAAGCTGTTCGAGGTCTACACCTTCGACGACAGCCCCGTCGATGCCGCCACCGAGACCTGGATCAACACCGTGATTGCTGAAAAGGCGCCAAACTTCGATGTCGTCATCGTCACGGATTTCGGCCACGGCCTGATCGGCGCGTCGACTATCGAAACCCTGGTCAGGCATTCGCGGTTCCTGGCGGTCAACGCCCAGACCAACGCCGGCAACCGAGGCTTCAACCTGATCACCAAGTATCCGCGTGCCGACTACGTCTGCGTCGACGGTGGCGAGGCGCGGCTCGCGGTCGCCGACAAGTTCTCGGACCTGGCGGTGATCATCGGCGAGACCCTGCCGAAACGGATGAATTGCGGCAAGTTCATCGTCACCGGCGGCTTCCATGGCTGTTACAGCTACGAAGCCGCGTCCGGCGTCCGCCGCATTCCGGCGTTCACCAAGACGGTCGTCGATACCGTCGGCGCCGGCGACGCCTTTCTTTCGATCACCTCGCCGCTGGCCGCCGCCGGCGGCAATATGGAAATGGTCGGTTTCATCGGCAATGCGGTCGGCGCCATGAAGGTCGGCGTCGTCGGACATCGCACCTCGATCGAGAAAATTCCGCTCATCAAGTTCCTGACGACGCTAATGAAGTGATGCACACGTATTTTCAAGAGGGGGATCCGGCTTCCACCGGAGAACGACACATGGCTAAGAAAAACTGGAACGTCCTCGTCACTGGCGGGGCCGGATATGTCGGCAGCGCTCTGGTGCCGAAGCTGCTCGATGCCGGCCACGGCGTTACCGTGCTCGACCTCTACCTCTACGGGGACGAAGCGCTGGAATCGGTGCGCGGCCATTCGAAACTGCGCGAGGTCAAGGGCGATCTTCGCGACAGCGCCGTCGTCGCCGACGCGCTCACCGGCTGCGATGCCGTGATCCACCTCGCCTGCATTTCCAACGACCCGTCCTACGATCTCGATCCGGACCTCGGCAAGTCGATCAACTTCGACGCCTTCCGGCCGCTGATCCGCGCGTCCAAGGATGCGGGGGTCAGCCGTTTCATCTACGCGTCGTCTTCGAGCGTCTACGGCATCAAGGACGAGCCCGAGGTCACCGAGGACCTCCCGCTCGAGCCCCTGACCGACTATTCCAAGTTCAAGGCGCTCTGCGAGAAGGTGCTGGAGGAGGAGCGCGAGCCCGGTTTCGTCACCTGCACGATCCGGCCGTCGACGGTCTGCGGCTACGCGCCGCGCCAGCGCCTCGACGTCATCGTTAACATCCTCACCAACCACGCCGTCAACCGCGGCCGCATCCGCGTATTCGGCGGTTCGCAGAAACGCCCCAACATCCACATCGACGATATGGTCGACCTCTACCTCTTCCTGCTCGACCAGCCCGATGACAAGATCGACGGCAAGATCTACAACGCCGGCTACGAGAACCACACGGTCATGCAGTTGGCCGAGATGGTGAAGGCCGCCGTCGGCGGCGATCTCGCCATCGACATCGAGCCGACCGACGATCTGCGCTCCTATCACGTGTCTTCCGACAAGATGCGCCGCGAGCTCGGCTTCGAGCCGACGCACTCCATCGAGGACGCGGTCAAGGGACTGGTCGAGGCGTTCAAGGATGGGCGGCTGCCGAATTCCATGGACGATCCGCGCTACTTCAACATCACCCAGATGAAGCAGAAAAGCCTGAAATAGCCGCCGGTGCTGATCGGGCTCGACTTCGACAACACCATTGCCGGCTACGACGCGGTATTCTCGAGCGCGGCGGTGCGGGATGGCCTTTTGGCGCCGGGCGAAGCCGCGACCAAGCTCGACGTGCGCGCGCGACTGCGCGAACGCCCCGGCGGCGAGACAGACTGGATGCGCCTGCAGGGCAGGGTCTACGGCGCCTACATGGGCGATGCCGTCCTGATCGACGGCGTCGCCGATTTTTTTACCGCCTGCCGCAAGGCCGGTGCCGAGGTCCGCATTGTCAGCCACAAGACGGAGTTCGGCCATTTCGACTCCGACCGCGTCAATCTGCGCGACGCCGCCATGGATTGGATGGCGGCCAAGCGCTTCTTCGACGCCGATGGCTTCGGCTTGGCACCCGAGCACGTCAGCTTCGCCGCGACGCGCGAGGCTAAGGCGCGGCGCATCGCCGAGATCGGCTGCACGCATTTCGTCGACGATCTGGTCGAAGTGTTCGATGAACCCAATTTCCCAACAGCGACCCTGCGTTATCTCTACCATCCCGGCGCGGACCCTGCGCCCGCCGGCCCTTTCACCGCGTTTTCCGACTGGCGCGCGCTCGGCGATGAACTCTTCGGTCCCCGTGACTGACGCCGATCCGGCGCTGGAAGAGGTGCTGGCAAAGCTGCTGGCGCAACCGCTCGGCGCGCTGACGGCGGCGCGGGCCGGCGGCAACAATCGCGTCTACCGCGCCGAGACCGCCGCCGGCGCTTTCGCGATCAAGCGCTACGCCCGCGAGGCCGACGGCGACTGCCCCAGACTGCGTGCCGAGTACGCAGCACTCGCCCTGCTCGGCCGGGCCGGCGAGACGGCGGTGCCGAAGGCTGTCGCCCACGACACTGACGCCGCCATCGGCGTCTACCAATGGATCGAGGGCGCGCCCATCGCGCAAATCGGCAATGCCGAGATCGCCGCCGCCGCCGGTTTCGCCTAGCGCTTGGCGCACGTGTCGCGCTCGGATCCTGCCACGGCCATCGGATTGGCGCGCGAGGCATCGCTTTCCGGAGCCGAAATCCTGCGCCAGGTCAAACGCCGCTTCGCCCGCCTGGCCGGGGTCGCCGGCGGACATCCGCCATTGGCCGAACTGCTTGACGAGGCCCTGCGACCGGCACTGGCCCGTGCCGGCGGCCGCGCCCGCAAGGGCTACGAAGCCTTGGGGCTCGATTTCGACACCGAACTGGCGTCCGTCGAGCGGGTCCTGAGCCCGTCGGACTTCGGTTTTCACAACGCGCTCCGGCGCGCGGATGGCACCATCGCCTTCATCGACTTCGAGTATTTCGGCTGGGACGACCCGGTGCGCCTGGTGGCCGATTTCCTGCTCCATCCGGGCATGGATTTGGGTCCGGAATTCCGTGCAAGCTTCTCGCGGCGCATGACGGAACTGTTCGGTGCCGGAAGCCCGGGCGCGGAGCATTTTACTTCCCGACTGGACCTGTTATATCCCCTCGTCGGATTGCGCTGGTGTGCCATCCTATTGAACGAGTTTCTGCCCGAGCGCTGGGCCGGGCGCCTGTTCGCCGGGGCCACGCGCGACCGCGAGACGGCGCAGACTGAGCAACTCGCGAAGGCGCGCCGGATGATCGCAAGGGTCGGCGACGCCTTGGAAGGGTACGCAGATGGTAAATAAACTGAACCCACTCTGGACCGGCGCCAACACGCCGCCCTTGGACGACCGCTCGCTCTATCTGCGCCGCCAGGCGATCCGCGCGCTCGATGGCGGCGGCCGTGGGCATCTCGGCTCGACGCTGTCGCTGATCGAGATAATGCGGGTGCTCTACGACGACATCCTCGCCTACCGGCCGGACCAGCCGGAATGGGAGGAGCGCGACCGCTGCGTCTTTTCCAAGGGCCACGGCTGCATCGCGCTCTATGTCCTGCTCGCCGACAAGGGCTATTTCGACGACGCCCTGCTCGAGACCTTCTGCACCCAGCCCTCGATCCTCGGCGGCCACCCCGAACGCAGCAAGATTCCGGGCGTCGAAGCTTCCACGGGCGCGCTCGGCCACGGCCTTTCGATCAGCGTCGGCATGGCGCTGGCGGCGCGCATGAAGGGTCGCAAGAACCGCGTCTTCACCGTCATGGGTGACGGCGAGATCAACGAGGGCTCGGTCTGGGAAGCCGCCATGAACGCCGGCAAGCACAAGCTTTCCAACCTGACCGCCATCGTCGACTACAACCGGCTGCAGTCCTACGGCCTGACCTCCGAAGTGCAGGACCTGGAGCCCTTGGCCGACAAGTGGCGGAGCTTCGGCTTCGCCGTCCGCGAAGTCGACGGCCACAACGTGGCCGAGCTTCAAGCCGCCTTCAAGGTGGTGCCGTTCGAAGACGCGCGCCCGAGCGCCGTGATTTGCCATACGGTCAAGGGCAAGGGCATCCCGTTCGCCGAGGGTGAGCCATCCTGGCACCACAAGTCGAAGCTGCCGCCCGAGCAGATCGCCGACATCTACCGCGCGCTCGGAGCCGACTGATGCGCAAGACCTGTCTCGACATGGTTTATGAACTGGCGAAGAGCGATCCGCGTATCGTCTTCATCGGCTCCGATCTCGGACCCGGCACGCTCGATCAGATGAAACGCGAGATGCCGGATCGCTTCTTCATGGAAGGCATCCAGGAACAGCACGTCATCGGCATGGCAGCGGGCATGGCGATGGAGGGCTACATCCCCTACGTCAACACCATCGCCACATTCATCACCCGGCGCTGCTACGAACAGCTTGCCGTCGATCTCTGCCTGCACAACCTGCCGGTGCGGCTGATCGGCAACGGCGGCGGCCTGGTCTACGCGCCGCTCGGCCCGACGCACCTGGCGATCGAGGATATCGCCATCATGCGCGCACTCCCGAACATGACCGTTGTCGCGCCGACCGACGCCCAAGAAATGCGCCGTTTCATGCGGCAGACGCCTGACGTGCCGGGGCCGGTCTACATTCGGCTCGGCAAGGGCGGCGACCCGGTCGTGTCGCGCGACGAGGACGGCTTCGCCATCGGCAAGGCCATCGAACAGCGCGGCGGCGCCGACCTCGCCATCGTGGCGACCGGCGTGATGGTCGGCCGCGCCCTCGACGCAGCCGAGATTCTGGCCGGCAAGGGCATCCAATGCACGGTCGTCAACATGCACACCGTGAAGCCGCTCGACGAGGCCAAGGTGCTGGATTTGGCGAGAACGGCGAAGCTCCTGGTCACCATCGAGGAACACACCTTGATGGGCGGACTGGGCAGCGCCGTCGCCGAGGTGCTGGCCGACAAATTCCAGGGTCGGCCCCCGGCGCTCAGGCGGCTCGGCATTCCCGACGTGTTCCCCATGGAATACGGCTCCCAGGACCCCATGCTGGAGACCTTCGGCCTGCAGCCGCCGGCCATCGCCGACACCATCCGCTCGGCCGCCCGGATGCTGCCTGCGGCGTAAGCCCCGGCAGCCTGGAAAATCGCAGAAATACTAAGATTTTCCTTGATTTGGCGGCACCCTCCCCATATGTTCATGCCGTGAACGGAAGGCCCGACTCGGCGTCCGCCGCGCCGGGCTTGGCAAGTCGATCAGACCGCCCCGGGGAAACCTCGTTTCACCCGAAGTGCGGTAGCATGCCCGCCCTTCATCGATCATGAAATCCGACGACAAATCCCAATCCGAATTCTTCGCCCCGGCGGAAGCCGCGCTGGCGGAACGTTTCCTCGCCGACGGACATGTCATCTTAGCGGCCGAGGACACGGCCGGCCTGGCGCGCATCCGCGACGCCGCCGCCGGCCTCGCCGCCAAGGCGCTTGGGCTCGACGTCCCGGCCGACGCCGGCGCCTTTCTCAACGCCATCCACGACCACGTCGACGTCGCCGGCCTGAACGATTTCCGTCTCGCCGTGATCGCCGGCCTCAACCAGCTGCCCTGGCTGCGCGCCGCCTATTACGGCCTGGCGCGCTCCGCCTTGGCCAGCCTGGTCGGCAACGAGCTCGCCATGCAGCGGCGTATCAACCTGAGCATCCAGCTTCCCAACGACGCGAGCTCGCTGTTGCCGGTACACGCCGACGTGTGGTCGGGCGATTCGCCCTTCGAGGTGGTAGTCTGGCTGCCGCTGGTCGATTGCCGCAAGACCAAGAGCATGTATCTCCTGAGCCCGGCACGAAATGCCGAGATCCACGCCGACATGGCGGCCTTCCGCGCCAAGAGCGCCGAGGACCTCTACAACGAGATCGAGCCGGACGTCAGCTTCCTCGACATCGCCTACGGCCAGGTGCTGGTGTTCAGCCAGAACATCCTGCACGGCAACATCGTCAACCGCGAGCCGGAAACGCGCTGGACTATGAACTGCCGGTTCAAGAGCCTGTTCTCGCCCTACGCCGACAAGAAACTCGGCGAGTTCTTCGACCCGATCACGCTGCGCGCCGCGACCCGCATGGGTCTCGACTACCGCCTGCCGGAAGGTCTAGATGAGTGACGCCACCAGGACCCGGCGCGGCTATCGCGGCTACGTCACGAGCCGTCCGTTCCTGGGCGAGCGCGCGCCACAGCACATCCAGAACCTGGTGATCCGCGACTATGCCAAGCGCCACGACTTCGCCTACCTGCTCAGCGCCACCGAATACGCCATGGACGGCTCGCAGATGATCCTCGACCAGGTGCTCGATGACTTGGGCGAGCTCGACGGAATCATCTGCTACTCGATCTTCCAGCTGCCGGCCCGGGCCGAGCGCCGCCGCGCCGTCTATGCCCGCGTGCTCGCCGCCGGCCGCGAACTGCACGGCGCCGTCGAGGGGCTGGTGCTGCGCGATGCCGCCGACGCCAGGCGCATCGAGGATATCTGGCGCGTGCGCCAGACGCTCGCCGCCTGCCCCGACGCCGACACCGTCCGCGACGCCGCGAACGCCTGACCCGGGTCGCGCATGGCCAAGCTCTACAGCAATCTGAAATTCTTCCGCTACCCCGACCGGCTCGACGCCATCGCCGCCGGCCGGGTTGCCGCGCCCGTGCACGTGCGCATCAAGCCGATCAACCACTGCAACCACAACTGCTGGTACTGCGCCTACCGGGCCGACCAGCTGCAGCTCGGCGAGGACATGGAAGTGCGCGACCGCCTGCCGGAAGCCAAGATGTCGGAGCTGATCGACGACCTGATCGCGATGGGCGTCGCCGCGGTGACGTTCTCGGGCGGCGGCGAGCCCTTGCTCTACAAGCCGCTGCCCGACGCCATCCAGCGTCTCGCCGGTGGCGGCATCAAGGTGGCGGCGCTCTCCAACGGCTCCAACCTGCGGGGCCGCGTCGCCGACGCCTTCGCCGAACACGGCACCTGGCTCCGGGTCTCCATCGACGCCTGGGACGACGCGAGTTACGCCAAGAGCCGCGGCGTCAAGCCGGGCGAGTTCAGCCGGGTGATCGCCAACATCCGCGACTTCGCGGCGCGTGGTTCGAACTGCGTGCTCGGCGTCAGCTTCATCGTCAGCCAGGAAAACGTGGCGCACGTGTTCGACGCGGTGGCGATCTTGAAGGACGCCGGCGTCAACCACGTCAAGCTGTCGGCGGCGATCGTCTCCAACGACGTGCACGAGAACAACCTCTACCACCGCGCCATCATGGCCGAGGCGCAGGACCAGATCGGCCGCACGCTGAAGCTGACCGACGACGCCTTCACCGTGCTCGACCATTACCACGAGACCGAGGAACGGTTCGACAAAGGCTACAATTTCTGCCCCTATCTGCAGTTCCTCACCGTGATCGGCGCTGACGGCTCGGTCTATACCTGCCAGGACAAGGCCTACAACGAAAGCGGCCGGCTCGGCTCGATCAAGGACCGTTCGTTCAAGTCGTTCTGGTTCTCCGACGAGAACCGCGAACGCCTCTACCGCCTCGATCCGTCGCGCGATTGCCGCCACCACTGCATCTCGCACGCCAAGAACGCGGCAATCGTCGACTACCTCGGCGTCGACGCCGACCACGCGCGGTTCGTTTGATGGCGCGCCTGGACTTCATTTCGAAACTGCACAACCGCACCCAGCGCGACTACGTGGCACGCGTCGTCGAGCACGACAAGGCCGACTGCGCGACGGTGGCGAAACAGTGGGGCTTCGATTACTGGGACGGCGAGCGCCAGTTCGGCTACGGCGGCATGCGCTACGACGGCCGTTGGCTGCCGGTGGCCCAGGAAATGGCGGCGCATTACGGTCTAAAGGCCGGCGACCGCATTCTCGACATCGGTTGCGGCAAAGGCTTCCTGCTCTACGAATTCACCCGCGCGGTGCCCGGCATCGAGGTCGCCGGCCTCGACATCTCGGCTTACGGCATCGAGAACGCCAAGGCTGAGGTCCAAGCCTCGCTCCGGCTCGGCAACTGCACCGATCTGCCGTTCAACGCGGCGAGCTTCGACTTCGTCTATTCGATCAACACCTTTCACAACCTCAAGAACTACGAACTCGACGCCGCGCTCAAGGAGATGACCCGGGTCGGCCGGGAACGCGCCTACATCTGCGTCGAGAGCTATCGTAACGAACGCGAGAAAGCCAACTTGCTCTACTGGCAGCTCACCTGCGAGACCTTCTATACGCCGGAAGAATGGGCCTGGTTCTACCAGCGCGCCGGCTATGCAGGCGACGAGGATTACATTTTCTTTGAGTGACGAGATTTGACCGATCGGTCGGAAAAATTCCTGTTGCTCGGCGGCTCCAGCTTCGTCGGCCGCGCCTTCATGGCGGCAGTCGATCGGAAGCGCTTTGTCGCCACCTACCGCGGCCACCCATTCCCGGGCGGGTACAAGTTCGACGTCGTCACCGACGACATCGCCGATCTCGTCGGCACCGAGGGGGAATTCGCGCAGGCCGTCATCCTGCTCGGCGACACCCAGCCCGACAGCTGCTTCGCCGATCCAGCGCGATCGCGCAAGCTCAACGTCGACAGTATCTTACGGCTGATCGACCGCCTCTGCGAACTCGGTATCCGTCCGGTGTTTGCGTCGTCGGAGTTTGTCTTCGACGGCGCCAAGGGCGATTACGTCGAGACCGACACGGCCGAGCCGATCCTGCTCTACGGCGCCCAGAAGCTGGAGGTCGAGCGCTACCTGGAAAGCCGCACCGACGACTTCACCATCCTGCGCCTGGCCAAGATCTACGGACTCGAGCCCGGCGATGGAACGCTGTTCACTGGCATGCTCGATATGGTGACGTCGAAAACCGAGGCCCCCTGCGCCGCCGACCAGCGATTTTCGCCGGTCTGGGTCGGCGATGTGATCGCCGCGACTCTCGCTGCCATGGACCACTGCCTTCCCGGCACCTACCATGTCGCCGGACCGGTCAGCATGAGCCGGCTCGAACTGCTCGACGCGCTACTCAGCGAAGCGGGCAAATACCGGCGCATCGATTTCACGCCGCGGCCCTGCTCTATCCACGATTTCGATCTGCCGGAGAAGCGGCCCCTGGATGTATCGATGCGACCTGATAAACTGGCACGTGCCGGGTCACTCGATTTCATGGCCCCGGCGGAGGCCTGCCGGAAGATCTGCGAGAGCGCCTTCCAAAATCAGAACCGGATGGCGACGTGAGCTTATCGGACCTCAATCTGCTCGACCCGGACCCGGCAATACTGCGCGTCGACGCCAAAGCGAAATCGCTGTCGTTCTTCTGCCTGAAGCGGCCGGCGCGCGTCGATGCTCGGGTAATCGCGGACCTCAAGACCGTGGCCGCCGAGAGCGGCGGGCGCAACGCCCGCATCTGCCTGCACCCTGGTCCCGACTCGCCGCATCACGACATGATCGTGCTCGAGCACAAGGGCAAGTACTACCGGCCGCACAAACACGCTGACAAAGGCGAGGCTTTTCACGTCATGGAAGGCCGGCTCGGCATCTTCGCGTTCGACGGGGCAGGCCGGGTGGTCGACGCCCAGGCGCTGGAACCCGGCGACATCTACCGTGTCGAGGTCGGCATGTATCACGCCGTGCTGCCGCTCACCGACCAAGTGCTCTATCACGAGAACAAGCCCGGCCCGTTCCTCGGCGAAGGCGACAGCATCTACCCCGAATGGGCGCCGGACGGCGCCGATTCCGCCACCGTCGATACCTTCGTCGCCGGCTTGTACGAAATCCTTTCGAAAGGCTGACCCCCCATGGACCGATCCCAAGCGGAAGAGTATCTGCGCCGCCGCATCAGCCCCGACGAGACCATCGCCGATCTGCTCAGCTACCCGCGCTATATCGAGATCGAGACGGTCAACGCCTGCAACGCGCGCTGCCCGATGTGCACCATCGACGACTGGCAGCGCCACACGCCGACGATGAAGGAGCCGCTGTTCCGCCGCATCGCCGACGACATCCTGCAGCACACCGACCAGGTCAAGCGCGTCAGCCTCTATCGCGACGGCGAGCCGCTGCTCGACAAGCGGCTGCCCGACCGGGTCGCCGTGCTGAAGGATGGCGGCGTCAAGCAGGTGTCGATCAGTTCCAACGTCTCGCTCCTCGACGAGGAGCGTTCGCGGGCACTCCTGGAGGCCGGGCTCGACGTCATCATCATGTCGATCGACAGCCTGAAAAAGGACGTGTTCGAAAACATCCGCGTGCGCCTCGACTTCGACGAGGTGCTTGAGAACGCCAAGCGCTTCATCCGGCTGCGTGACGAGCTCAATCCCGGCACGCGCATATGGATGCGCATGATCCGCCAGGAGGAAAACAAGGACGAGTGGCCGCACTACCACCGCTTCTGGTCCGACCTGATGGCGCCGACCGACCGCATCTACCACCACAACATCTTCAACTGGGGCGGCCAGCTCGACCGCTTCGCGCCGATCGACACCAGCTATGAGCCGAACTTACCTTGCGTCGCGCTGTGGTCGCTGCTGGTGATCTTCGGCAACGGCGACGTGCCGCTCTGCAACGTCGACTACAACAACAAGTATCCGACTGGCTCGATCCTCGAGCATTCCATCGAGGAACTGTGGCGCTCCAAAATCATGAACGAGCGGCGCGAGATGCATCTCAACGGCAACAAGGGCGGTATCTCGCTCTGCAAGAACTGCAACGTGTGGGAAGAGCCGGAATCGGCCGACATGTTCATCTCGTCCGAATACGCCGACAAGGTTGCGCTCAGCGCCTGACGCCGGCCGACCAAAGCAAGAAAGGTAAGACATGAAGAAGGCTCTCGTCATCGGCGCCGGTTTCAGCGGCTGCATGTTCGCCATGATGCTGCGTCAGAAGGGCTGGCACGTGACCGTGATCGAACGCGCCGGCATCGTCGGCGGCGGCGTGCGCACGTTCTATCACGGCGGCCATCCGTTCACCTACGGCCCGCGGCATTTCATCGGACCGGAATCGAGCCAGCCGGCATTCGAGTTCCTGGAGAAGATCGTGCCGATGCGCCACATCGACAAGATGAACCTGAGCTATCAGGAACGCGACGACCTGTTCGTCTCCTATCCGATCCACGCCGACGACATCGACAAGCTGCCGGACGCGGCGCAGATCCACGCCGAGCTCGACGCACTGCCGGAAGAGACCAAGGCGCATAACTTCGAGGAGTTCTGGGTCGGTCGCGTCGGCCCGACGCTCTACGATCGCTTCAACAAGCACTACAACATGAAGGCCTGGCAGATCGACGACAACCGTAAGGTCGACTACGGCTTCGAGGCGACGGTCAAACGGAAACCCCTTGAGACCGGCTCGCGCTACGAGTTCCACACCGGCCACATCAACGCCTACCCGACAGCGCCGGACGGCTACAACCGCTTTTTCGACGTGGCGTTGGAGGGTTGCGAAGTGCTGCTCAAGACCGAGGTGGTCGCCTTCGACCTCGACAACTGTGCGGTCGCACTGAAGGACGGCTCACGCCTCAAGGGCGACATGATGATCTCGACGGTGTCGCCGGATCTGCTGCACGAGCATTGCTGGGGGGAACTCGCTTACGTCGGCCGCGACTTCTTCAAAATCGTACTGCCGATCGAGCAGGCGCTGCCGGACGACGTTTACTTCCTCTACTACCCAAACGCCAACGAACAGCAGACCCGCGTCACCGAGTTCAAGAAGTTCACCCGCCACCAGTCGCCGAACACCCTGATCACGCTTGAAGTGCCGTCGATGAAGAACAAGCTCTATCCGACGATGATCAAGAAGCAGGTCGACCTGGCGCAGCGCTACATCGACGCACTGCCCGACAGCGTCCACTCGGTCGGCCGCATGGGCATCTACCGCTACGTCGACATGGACGATATCATTCTTCAGGGCCTGGAATTCCGCAAAGAGCTGTGATGACCGCGAAACCCGAACCCGCTCTCGCCACCGAATTCGACCCCGAGCGTCACGCCTTCCGGGCGCTGCCGCTGCCGAGCGTCGACCGCGAACTTTACGACCGCGAGATGGCGGCCGGCTTCGCGGCATTTCCCGAGCGTCTTGCCAACTATCGAAAGTACCAGCAGGCCGAGCGCGGCGAGGCCGTCGACTACCTGCCGATCAAGCTCGATATCGAGAACGTCAGCCGCTGCAACTTCCGCTGCACCATGTGCCAGGTCTCAGACTGGCCGAAGATGACGCGCGCCGCCGACATGAAGCTGGAGGATTTCGGCAAGCTGCTGAAAGAGCAGATCGGCCTGGTCGAAATCAAGCTGCAGGGCATGGGCGAGCCCTTGCTCAATGCCGAGCCGTTGTTCGAGATGATCAAGCTGGCGCGCGCGCGCCATCTCTGGGTGCGCACCACGGTCAACGGCTCGCTCCTGCACTTGAAGGAGAACTACAAGAAGATCATCGACAGCGACGTTTGCGAGGTGCAGATCTCGATCGACGGCGCCACCGCGCCGACCTACGAGAAGATCCGGCGCGGCGGCAAGTTCGCGCGGCTCAAGAAGAACTGCATCATGCTCAACGACTACGCCAAAGAGGACGGCCGTCACCGCACCCGCATGTGGGTCGTCGTCCAGCAGGACAACTTGGGCGAACTGGAACTGTTTCCGAAGCTGGCGGCGGAGCTTGGCTTCAAGCGCCTTTCCCTGTCGCTCGATCTCAACGATTGGGGCCAGGATAGCTGGCGTGATCGAAACGATCCGCTCGACGTGCATCGCAAGTTCACCGCCGAGCGCGGCATGCGAATCGCCGAGATTGGCCGCGAACTTGGCGTTGAGACCACGTTCTGGGCGATCGACGACAAGTATGACCTGGAAGATCCGAAGAAGCTCTGCCCGTGGCCGTTCGAGCGCGCCTATATCTCGTCGGACATGCGTGTCGTTCCCTGTTGCATGGTCGCTAACCCGGAGATATCCGACCTCGGCGACGCCCGGGATTTCAAGGCGGTCTGGAATGGCGAGGCGATGCGGCGGTTCCGCGCCGGCCATCTCAACGGGCAGCTGCCGGACATCTGCAAGTCCTGTTACAAGGGCGGCCCGGCCCGGTAATTGGCCCGGTGAGCCGATCCGCCGGAGGCCGGCGCCCGGTCGATCTAGAATTATTCCATTGTTTTATCGACTAAAAATATCCATGTTGACCTATAGCCGGGCAGTTTCGCTTACTGTGCCGGCGCTTCGGGCGGGATCGCGATGACTGTATCCAAGAAGGTTCTCCTGATAGGACCGCAGAGCCGGAAAGAGGACGCCGAACGGTCGTTCATGGCGCCGGCGCTCGGCGTCGTGCGCATGGCCGGGTTCCTCAACGCCAAGGGTCATCAGGCCACCAGCATCGATCCGAACCTGCACATGCTGACGGGCAAGGGCCCCAGCCTGACCGAGACGCTGTCCGGCACGGAATGGGATTTCATCGGCTTCTCGGTGCTCGAAGAAACCCTGATCAAAGACATCGAGAACATGAACCTGGCGCGCTGGCTCTGCCCCGGCGCCGTGCTCGTCGCGGGCGGCATCGAGGCGCAATTCAACTATCAGACCGTCCTCGACAAATCGCCGTGTTCCTACGTGATCCTCTCGGAGGGCGAGGTGCCGCTGTTGCAACTCGTCAACGGCGATCCGATCCACGAGATTCCGGGCATCGTGTTCAAGAGCAAGGCGCAGCCGCTCAGCCAGGAATTGTTCAACGAGGCGACCAACCTGATCGAGTGGGAGAAAAACCCCTACGAGGATTACTGGGACTACTATCTCGCCAAGTACGGCGATTCCGCGACCGAGGAAAACCTCAAGGAAATCCACACCGTCCGCGTATTCTCACGCAACCGCTGCCCGATCGGCTGCAAGTTCTGCAGCTCGACAAACCAGATCACCTGGGGATCAGGCGCCGCCGTGCCGGTGATCAGCGCCACCGAGGACAACCTGGTCGAGACGGTGCAGCGGATCAAGGACGCGCATCCACGCGTGCGTACCATCTATCTCACCGACGACGATTTCTGCATCAATAAGCGCAGCGTCGTCCGCTTCTGCCAACAGGTGACCGAGCGTGATTTCGGCGACCTCACCTTCATGTGCTTCGCCCGCGCCAGCGACCTCACCGAGGAAGTTTGCGAGTGGATGAAGAAGGCCAACTTCCGGCGCCTCAACGTCGGCATCGAGAGCTTCTCGGAGAAGGTCCTTGACGAGATGGGCAAGCGCTGCGACGTCGAGGAAAACCACAAGGCGCTCCGCATGCTCAAGCGGCACGGCATCAAGGTGTTCATGAACATCATCCTGGTGACGCCGCAGACCACGCTCGAGGACATGGAGACGACCATCGATCAGGCCCTCGTCTACGTGCGCGACAGCTTCTATCACGCCGGCATCACGCTTGCGATCAAGCCGCTCAAGGGCACCGACTTCTATGAGATGTATTCCGACTATCTCTCTGCGGTGGAACCGATCCCCGGCACGCCGTACTTTATCCAGCGCGACGACATGATCCTCGCCGAAGACCCGCGCGTCAAAGCGGTTCAGCTCAAGTACTGGTACACCATCGACGACGTCATCAAGCAACGCATCGAGCAGGACCGCAT
>JAYOXJ010000008.1:0-10736 GCA_038152725.1 Rhodospirillaceae bacterium | reverse complement strand
TGCTCACGCGGTGGCGTCGAACCTGTCGCTGATCAAGCTCGAGTACATGCGCTCGCTGGTGATCGAGGCGAAAACCAACGGCGCCAAGCTGGCCAAGGAATCGGCCGATCTCGAGCAGCGCTTCCACGACTCCCGCGACACTGAACAGATGCCGTTCTACGAGCGCCAGACCGTCGACGTCGAAATTCCCGAAGCAATCGGCGGCATCGCGCATCCGTCGTCGAAACGCGAAAAATCCACACACGGCAGCTTCTGACGCGTCGCCGCCCGGTCATCGGGCGACTTCCTGCACACCTCATCGGCGCCCCCGCCACATGAACGCAATTCTCCGCAAGTTCCCGAACGCTCCGTTGCCGCCGGCCGTTGAACGCGCCAGTGGCATCCACATTCATCTCGCGGATGGCCGGCGCCTGCTCGATGCGACCGCCGGCATCACCTCCTACGCGGTGCTCGGCTATTCCCATCCCGACGTGCTTGCCGCCATGCACGACCAGATGGGCCGCTACTGCCACATCGACTACAACGTCTGGACCAATCCGATGCTGGAAGAACTGGCTGCACTGTTGGTGTCGCGCGCGCCCGAGGGCCTCGACAAGGTCTACTTCTCCGGTAACAGCGGCAGCGAATCGCTCGAGGCGGCGCTGAAGCTGAGCTACCAGGTGCATCACGACAAGGGCAACGCCGAGAAGACCTGGCTGATCTCCCGAGTGCAGTCGTTCCACGGCGCTACGCTGCACGGCATCGCCGTTTCGGAACTGCCGATCCTGGCCTGCTTCGAACCGCTGCTGCCGAAAAACCGCGCGCAGATCGCCCAGCACCACCCGCTCTATTTCAAGCGCGACGACGAGAGCCTCGACGACTATGCCCGGCGCGGCGCCAAGGAACTGGAAGACAAAATCCTGGAGATCGGACCGAAGCGCGTCGCCGCCTTCGTCGGCGAGACCCAGCTCGGATCGCTGGTCGGCGACGTGCCGCCGGCGCCCAACTATTGGAAATACGTGCGCGAGGTCTGCAACCGCCACGACGTGCATCTGATCCTCGACGAGATCTACTGCGGGCTGGGGCGCAGCGGCCGCGTCTACAACTGCGATTGGGACGGCATCGCGCCCGACTTCGCCGTTGTCGGCAAGAACCTGGGGGCGGGCTTCGCGCCGTTGGGCGCGGTCGTCACCAACGCCGGCGTCGAGCAGGCGATCCGCGACGGCCAGGGACGCATCCAGCACGGCCACACCCACCAGGGCTATTCGCTCGGTGTTGCCGCCGCATTGGCGGTGCAGAAGATCGTCCAGACCGACGCCATGCTGGTCCACATCCAATCGCTCGGCGAAGCGATGCGCGCGCGCCTCATAGCCGGCCTCGGCGATCATCCGATGTTTCGCGATCTCAGGGGCAGGGGACTGGTGTTCTCGCTCGAATACCACACCAACGACAACCCGGCCTTCGCCGCGGCGCTCGCCGACGACATGCGCGACAGCCACGGCATTCTGGTCAACGCCAAGTGGCACCGGGTCTCGTTCACGCCGCCCTACATCATGACCGAGGCCGAAGGGCTCGTCGTCGCCGACGCGCTGGTGCAATCCTTCCGCCGCATCGGCGAACGGTTCCGGCCGGTGAACTGAGTGGCGGGATTGAATAGCGCCGCCAACGCGTCCCCCTGCCGGCTGCTGTTCCTGGGCAGCAGCCCGGCGATGATGGAGTGCTATCGCCATGTTCGCGACCGCGTGCCGGCCTGCGAGGTGGTCGGCGTCATTCCCAATACCTGGGGCCGGGGCGCGCCGCCCAATCCGGAGTTCGACGAACTGGCCGCCGCCGACCGCTTTGCGATCGTCGATCTCGACGACATCGCCGGGCTCGGCGTCGACCTCGGCGTCAGCGTGCAGTCCGACAAGATTTTGCCGCTGGACATCCTAGCGCTTTCAAAGCGCGGTTTCGTCAACGTGCACCTGGCGCCGCTGCCGGAGTTCCGCGGCGTCGGTGGCCCGACCCACGCCATCCAGCGCGCGCACGAGGACGGCAATTGGAACTTCGGCCTCGCGCTGCACTACATGGACCCCGGCCTGGACACGGGGCCGATCATCGATCAGCTCGATTTTCCGATCACCCGGGACGACACCGCCGAGACCCTGCACGACAAGACGGAAGCCTTGGTGATCGACCTGTTCGCGCGCAACATCGATAAGCTGGTGTCGTCACAAGAACGCGTGCCGGCACGGCCGCAGCCGAAGGCCGGCCGCCTCTACCAGCGTAGCGACATCTCGCATGAGCTCGATCTGAACTGGCCGGCGGAAAAGATCTACGACTGGGTCCGCTCCCTGACCTTCACCGGCAAGCCCAGGCCCTACGCCGTCCACGGCACGCATCGGATTTATCTCAGCCTCGACGAGCCCGGGCTGGTCGGTGGCGGCGCGCCGGTGCCGAAACTCGAGTGAAACCCGATGAAACCGAGAAAACCCTTGCAAATCCGCGGCCGTTTCCCAATTTGCTTATCAAGGAGCGTCGCGGCATGTACAACACGCCATGACCAGCGCATTCCCACACTATGAGCCATGCCATGAAGATTGAAGTCAGCTTCGCGGATCTGACCCACACCGGGAAAAAGATCGACGCGACCTACATGCCCTACGCGGTGGCCGGTCTCGCGTCCTATCTGCGCGCCAATTTCGCCAGCGAGCTCGATCTCAAGATCTTCAAATACCCGCACGACTTCGCCCGCTACCTCGAGCATGGCCGGCCGGCGGTCGCGGCGTTCTCCAACTATAACTGGAACGAGGACATCTCCACGCAGTTCGCCAAGGCGGTGAAGCGCGTCAGCCCGTCGACGGCGACCGTCATGGGCGGGCCCAACTATTATTACGACGGCGCCGACCAGCAGCGCTTCCTCGCCGCCAGGCCGGCCATCGACTTCTACATCTCGGGCGAGGGCGAGATGGCGCTGCTGGCGCTGTTCGAGGCACTCGCCGAGTTCGATTTCGACGCCGAACGCCTCAAGGCGTCGGGCCGCAAGGTGCCGAACACCCAGTATCTCATCGACGGCAAGCTGGTCACCGGCGCCATGCTGCCCAGGATGACCGATCTCAATAGCATTCCGTCGCCCTATCTCAACGGCCTGATGGACCCGTTCTTCGACGAGCACCTGACGCCGATGGTGCAGACGGCGCGCGGCTGTCCGTATTCGTGCACCTTCTGCCACGACGGCCTGCCCTACATGACCAAGTACCAGCGCTACGACCTCCAGCGCATCAAGAGCGAGATCGAGTACATCAAGGAACGCCGCAAGACGGCGATGTTCTGCATCGTCGACGACAACTTCGGCATCCACAAGGAAGATGAGGCCGTCGCCGGCCTGCTCGCCGACATCCGCCGCGCCACCGGCTGGCCCAACTACATCAACTACGGCGGCACCGCCAAGAACAACAAGGAACGCATCGTCCGCATCAGCCGCGACCTGGAAGGCGCGATCGAGGCCGGCGCGTCGGTGCAGTCGACCGATCCCGACGTGCTGAGCAGCATCAAGCGCGCCAACATCTCGACCGACACCATCGCCGACATGGCGCGCCAGATCGCCGGCCACGGCGCCACCAGTTTTTCCGAGATCATCCTGTGTCTACCGGGCGACAGCCGCGAGAAGCATATGCAGTCGGTCTTCGACATGCTCGATCTCGGCATCCAGGACATCAAGTTGTTCCAATTCATCGTGCTGCCCGGCACCGAGGGCGCCAGCCGGGCGCACCGCGAAAAATTCGGCTACCAGACCAAGTGGCGGGTGTTCCCGCGCTGCATCGGCCATTACGAGGCCGGCGGCGAGAAGTTTTCGGCGGCCGAGATTTCCGAAGTCTGCGTCGCCAACAGCACCATGCCGCCGGAAGACTACGTCGAATGCCGCAAGTTCGACTTGACCGTCGGCATCTTCTTCAACGGCGGCGTGTTCGAGGAACTGATCCGCTATCTGTTGATCGCGGGCGTCAAGCGCTCGACGTTCCTGGCGCGGATATTCGACTACGCCAAGGACCGCTCGACCGAGATGGGCGAGATCTACGACTGGTACATCGACAACGAAGCCAAGAGCTTCTTCGATACCGAACGCGACATCCGCGAGTTCCTGGCCCGACCCGGCACCATCGATCGTTATATTTCCGGCGATCTCGGCATCAACCAGATGATGCACGGCCGCGCCATGGCGTTATCGGATAAGTTCGGCCCGATCGCCGACTTCACCTTCGAGATCGCGCGCAATCTGCTCGACGAGAACGGCACCCTCGACGACATCGCCGAGCTTTACCTCGCGGAACTGAAGGAACTGACCCTGGCGCGCAAGGGCGACGTGTTCCACGTCCGTCCGGCTCGCGAGGCGACGTTTCATTTCGACTTCGTCAAGCTCGCCAGCGCCGGCTACCAGGTCGATCCGACCGACCACTTCCAGCCCGACGGAATCAAGCTGCGCATCGACCACACAGAATCGCGTAAGAACGACGTGCGGCGGTTCGGCGAGCAGTTCGGCACAAACATCGACGGCGTTTCACATTTCCTGCAGCGCTCGGCGGTGCGCAACATCTATCGCGACGTCAGCTACCTGTCGGCGACGGCCGACGCCTGAACGAAAAATCGCCGTCCGCATAGGCCAGCGCCGCCGCGATCCCGGTCTCCAGGGACACCTTCGGTTCCCAACTCAAATCATGCTTGATCTTGGCAATATCGGCGCAGATGACCTCGGGCTCGCCGGGCCGGGCCGGGCCGTACTCGATGGCGCAGCCGATCAGTTCGGCCAACTCCCTGACGGTTCGCGTCGAGCCGCTGGCGAGATTGTAGATTTCGCCGGACTTGTCGCTTTCGGCGCCCAGGATGAAGGCGTCGACGATATCGCCGACGTAGATGAAGTCGCGTCGCGCCGAGCCGTCGCCGAGAATACGGATCGGTTCGCCGGCGTGGCGGCATTTCAGGAAGCGCCCGACCACGCCGGGACTCAGATCGCGTGGTCCGTAGCCATTGAAGATGCGAAAGACGATTCCCGGAACGCCGAAAGTACGATGCCAATGCAGCACCGCCTGCTCGCCCATCCACTTGGAAAAGCCGTAGGGATGGCTGGTATCGACCGGATGGTCCTCGCGCGTCGGCCATTGGGCGACGCCGTAGACGGCGGCCGAGGAGGGATAAATCACCTTGGCTTTGCCTCCATGCCGCGCGGCCTCCAGGCAGCGCAGCGTGGTCATCAGGTTGGCGGTGACGATCCGTTCGGGCTCGCGCATGGAAAGCGCCGGATCGGTGATCGCCGCGCACTGGAAAATGAAATCTGCGTCGGCGAAAACCGGGTCAGCGGCCGGAATATCCATCAGATCGCATTCGACCAAGCTAAACGTGGGATGTTCGACACAGGCGCGGAGATTTTCGGACCCCGATGCGCCGGCGAGATCGACGCCGCGCACCGTGTAGCCTCGAGCCAACAAACCCTCGACCGTGTGGCTGCCGAGGTAGCCAGCGGCACCGGTCACGACAGCGATTTTCCCAACTCCCGACATGGCAGATCAATATTTCATTCAGCCGGTCAACGCTACATCTATTGATGCCGCGGCTCGACGTGTCGACGCCGGTCGTCGCGCGGCTTCGATAGTGAGCGCCGTCAAAACGATCATTCGGCGAGCGGTGGCGCTGGCGTCGAACCTGTTCACGGTGCTGATCGTCCTGCCGGTCCTCTATCTGGTGGAGCCGTTGTGGCGATTTCGGATCGGGTTTTTCCACGCCGAACGACTCGGGCATCTGTCGGGCGATCCGTTGCTTTATCTGGTGCGCCGCGACACCGCCGGCATGCCGCCGCGAACCACCCATATCCTGTTCAGCGAGGCGCCTTGCAACCGCCAACTGTTCGAGATGTGGCAGCGCCGCCTGCCGATCCGCTATAGCCGGACGGCGGCGCGGTTGTTTCACTACAACAAGAATATCTTTCCGAAGACGCGGTTCTTTCTGAAAACGGCGCAGACCTCCAACGACCACGACTGGTTCGCGGGAACCGAGCCGCGGCTGACCTTCACCGAGGCGGAGCACGAACGCGGCCGCGCCCTGCTTGCGGATATGGGGATTGGACCGGACGATTGGTACGCCTGCGTACACGTCCGCGACCCGGCCTATTCGCAGCGCCGTCTTGGCGCCCAGTATCCGGGCGCGGAAGCGGACGGGCACCGGGTCCGCAACGGCAACATTCTCGACTACCTGCCGGCCGTGGAGCGAATTTGCGATAGAGGTGGATTCGTGCTTCGTACGGGTGAAGTGGTCGACCGCCAACTGCCGGACTCACGCCACCCCAAGATCATCGACTACGCGTCCAATTTCCGCAGCGACTTCGGCGATATTTACCTCGCCGCCCACGCTCGCTTCTATTTGGGCGGCCCGAGCGGCCTGGCGCAGACCCACATGCTGTTCCGCAGCCCCGTGGCGTTGGCCAGCATGGTGCCGCTGACGCCGCACGCGGTCGGTCCCGACAGTCTCTATATCCCAGTCCTCCTGCGCGACGCGCGCTCGGGCGGCCCGCGGACCTACCGCGAGGCGTTCGAGTTGGGCGCATTCGCCTACAAGGATGGAGAAATGGTAACCGACGCGGCCGACTTCGCTCGGCTGGGATTGACCGTCGAGCAGTCCTCGCCGGACGACATCGTCGATCTTTGCCAGGCTATGCTCGACCAGATGGACGGAATCTCGCCAACGGCGGAGGCCGCCCGGCTTCAGGACCACTACCGCCGCGCCTTCACCAACCCGGCGAGTTCGTATCCGCACGCGCCCTCGATCGGGCCCAGGTTCGCACTCAAGTACAGCCATCTGATCGACGTTTAGCTCTTAGTGGCAGAACACGATTTTGTAATCCCGGCATGATCAAACCGATTCTTTCCCTGTGGCAGATATTCGATCACGCCATGCGGCGCCGGAGCCTCGTCCTGGTCGTGCTGATGCTTGTTGGCGGGATGTTGGAGGCCTGCGGCATCGGCCTCGTCATACCGCTTTTTCACGTGGTCAGCGCGCCGGACCGGGTTGACGATATCGCCATATTGGCATTCCTGAACGACGTCCTCGGCCGGCCGGATCACACCGCTTTCGTCACCATCTTCTGCATCGGCTTGTTTCTGTTCTTTGTCGCCAAGAACCTGTTCGTCGGCGGCATCGTCTATTTCCGAAACCGTTTCGTTATGCGCGGCCAGGCGGTGGTCGCCAGCCGTCTCCTGGACTCGTACCTGTCGCAGCCCTATGCCTACCACCTGAACCAGAACACCGCCGGGCTGCTCCGCAATCTAACGCAATCGGTGGGGCAGTTGTTTTCCGGCACGGCGCTGCCGATCCTGATGATCATCACAGAGCTATGCGTCGTGGTCGCCGTGCTCGCCGTGCTGGTCGCCACAGAACCGGTCGCGGCGTTGACAGTCTCGCTCGTACTCGGTGTGCCGATCGCGCTTCTGACCCGTGCACTGCGGCGTCGGATGCGCGCCTGGGGCATGGAGGCGCATCATCTCTGGGAGCGATCGATCACGATCCTGCACCACGCGTTGAACGGCATTAAGGAAATTAAGGTGCTCGGCCGCGCCAAGTCGTTCCAGCAGAGCTACTACCGGACCGCCCTCGCCGCCGCCAAAGTCAATGAAAAGCAAACCTTCGCCCAGGAGCTTCCGCGGATATCGACGGAACTGCTTGCTGTCGGCGGGCTACTCGCAGTGGCGATGGTGGTGATGAAATCGGGCCGCACATCGGCAGACGTACTTCCGGTGCTGGGGCTGTTCGGCGCCGCAGCGTTCCGGTTGATGCCGTCCGCCAACCGCATCAGTTCCCAGTTCAACGCCATGGCCTTCAACGCCGCCGCTTTTGTACAGGTGGCCGGCGATCTGGCCGCCCGCCGCGACGATGGCCGCAATGGCGCCGTAGCCCAGACATCCTCTCCATTGCAGCGGGATCTGACGCTGGACGACGTGTCGTTCCGCTATAACACCGCCAGCGGCAGTGCCCTCAGGGGCATCCACCTACGCATTGAGAAGGGACAGTCCGTTGCCCTCGTCGGACCGTCCGGCAGCGGCAAAAGCACGCTGGTCAACCTTCTGCTCGGGCTGTTGACGCCGAGCGGCGGCCGAATCCTTATCGACGGCGCTGACGTTTCCGACAGTCTCGATAGCACGCGATTTCGCATTGGCTTCGTGCCGCAGGACGCGTTCCTGATTGACGACACGCTGGCCAAGAACGTCGCCTTCGGCCTGGACAACGACGAGATCGACGACCGGCAGCTGGCCCGAGTCCTGGAAAAGGCCCAGTTGACGCAATTTATTGCCGAGCTTCCCGACGGCGTGGATACTCTTGTCGGGGAGCGGGGCGTTCGTCTTTCCGGAGGACAGCGCCAGCGTATCTCCATCGCCCGCGCGCTCTACACCGACCCGGAAATCCTGATTCTCGACGAGGCCACTTCGGCGCTCGATGCCGAGACCGAATCGATCATCACCCGGGCCATGGAATTACTGCGTGGCGACACGACTTTGATAACGGTCGCCCACCGCCTGAGTACGGTGAAGAATTGCGATCGGATTTTCTGGCTCAAGGACGGTCAGGTTTCCGACAGCGGCACGTTTGCCGAATTGGCCGATCGGAATCCCGAGTTCAATACGCTGGTCAAGCACATGGACCTTTCAAGCTCGCTCGCCCCGGTTGACCGGCCCCACGGCGGGGCCAAGGTCGAGGATGCCGTGGGATGACCTTGCGCAAAGTTCTCGTTACCGGCGCTGACGGCTTCATCGGCTCGCATCTGACCGAACTGCTGGTGCGCCAGGGCCATGCCGTGCGCGCCTTCGTCTATTACAATGCGTTCAACTCGTGGGGATGGCTCGATCACGTGCCCGCCGAGATCAAGACCGAGCTCGATGTGTTCTCGGGCGACGTCCGCGACCCGTTCGGCGTCAAGACGGCGATGCAAGGCTGCGGAGCGGTGCTGCATCTCGCCGCCCTGATCGGCATTCCCTATTCATACCATTCGCCGGCGACCTACGTTGAGACCAATATCACCGGCACCCTAAACGTTCTGCAGGCGGCCCGCGACGCGGGCATTGCCAAGGTCGTGCAGACCTCGACCAGTGAAGTCTACGGCACCGCCCAGTTCGTGCCGATCACCGAGGGGCACCCGCGTTGCGGCCAATCGCCCTACGCTGCGACGAAGATCGGCGCCGACGAGCTGGCGCTATCGTTCTTCCGCTCGTTCGAAACGCCGGTCACCGTGCTGCGCCCGTTCAATACCTATGGCCCCCGGCAGTCGGCACGTGCCGTCATCCCGACGCTGATCACCCAGATGCTGGCCGGCAAACGCCAGGTCAAGCTCGGCGCCATCGAGCCGACCCGCGACTTCAATTTCGTCGCCGACGTGGCGCGTGCCTTCGTCGCCGCGCTGGAAAGCGACGCCGCCCTCGGGGAGGTCGTCAACGTCGGCAGCAACTTCGAGATCTCCATCGGCGACACGGCACGCATGATCGCCGAAGCCGTTGGCGCCGACGTCGAAATCGTCACCGATGCCCAGCGCCTGCGCCCGGCCGCGAGCGAAGTCGAACGGCTGTGGGCCGATAACGCCAAGGCGCGCGATCTGCTCGGCTGGTCACCCGAATACGCTGGCCTCGACGGTTTCCGTCGCGGCATCGCCGAAACCGTCGCCTGGTTCCGCGACCCCGCCAACCTCGCCAAGTACAAACCGGACGAATACAACATCTGATGCCAAAGCCATTCCCCTATCCGGACCTCTGCATCATGCCCGACGTGAGCCTGTTGGATACGATCAAGGCGCTCACCGCCGCCGGCAAGAAGATCATCTTAGTGGTCGACGGCGGCATGCGGCTGCTCGGCGTCGTCACCGATTTCGACGTCCGCACCGCGATCCTCAATCACGTCGGCTTCGACGAGCCGGTCTCCAAGATGATGAAGAAGAACCCGATCGTTGCGCGCGACGGCGACAGCGAGGAGGCGATCGCCAGGATCATGGAAAGCTCGCGTGTCGCGCAGCTACCGGTCGTCGACGCGAACGGTATCCTCGTCGGCATCCGCTTCCTCGATGAATTCATGCACATCGAGGATCATCACAAAGAGCGCACTGCAGTGATCATGGCCGGCGGCCTCGGCACACGGCTGAGGCCCGCCACCGAGCGCTTGCCCAAGCCGCTGCTCGAAGTCGACGGCCAGCCGATCCTGTTCATCCTGATCGACCAGTTGTTGAGCGAGCGGTTCGACAAGATCTACGTCACGCTCAACTATCTGAGCGACATGATCGTCAAGTCGATCAACGCGGTGCCGCGCTACAAAGGCAAAGTCGCCTTCGTCACCGAAGAGCGTGCCCAAGGCACAGCCGGGTCCCTGACGCTGCTGCCCGAACGCCCGAGCGGTCCGTTCCTGGTGGTCAACGGCGACCTCGTCACCAACATCTCGTTCCAGAACATGCTCGACTTCCACCGTTCCGAGAGCAACGTGGTGACGCTGGCGACCAAGCGCCACACCCAGGACCTGGCTTACGGCATCGCCGAGATCGACGGTACCCGGATCACCGGACTGCGCGAGAAGCCGAGTTTCCACTATTTCATCAATACCGGCGTCTACGTGGTCGAGCCCGCCGTGCTCGACCGTCTCGCACCCGGTGCTGTTATCGACATGACCGACGTGGTACAGGACCTGCTCGCCGCCGGCGAGCGGGTCGGCAGTTTCGCCGTCCACGAATACTGGATCGACATCGGCACCCACGACAAATA
>JAYOXJ010000007.1:23036-26760 GCA_038152725.1 Rhodospirillaceae bacterium | reverse complement strand
GCACGCTGGTCTTGGTGGTCTGCACCGGATCGTGCTGGTAGTGCACCGGCGAGGCTGGGCAGGCGAGGTTGTAGATCTCGTCGACCTCGACGTAGAGCGGGAACGTGACGTCGTGGCGCATCAGTTCGAATTGCGGATTGTCGAGCAGGCCCAGGATATTGTCCTTGGTGCCGGTAAAGAAGTTGTCGACGCAAAGCACGTCATGGCCGTCCTCGACCAGGCGGCGGCAAAGATGCGAGCCGATGAACCCGGCGCCGCCGGTAATCATGATACGTTTGCGCAGGTGCATGGTGTTGATTCCGCTCAAGTTCTAGGCGCCGCGAACCTATCACCGGGGCGCAGCCGGTTCAATCGAAAGCCTGCGTCGCGAGGTAGCGCCGGGACGCTCCTTCAAGCACCAGCGCGGTCAGCCGGCCGGAGCGGTAGGCCATGGTGTCGATGCCGATGCGGTTCGGCCGTTCGACCGGATCGGGCCGTGCGGAATGGCCGTGCACGACGACGTGGCCGAAGTCGGTTTCCGCGCGTAGGAAGTCGTCGCGGATCCACATCATGTCCTCGGCCGATTGACGTTCGAGTGCGATGCCCGGCCGGAGCCCGGCGTGCACGAACAGATAGCCGCCCTCGGCGTGATAGAGCGCCAGCGCGCGGAAGAACGCGGCGTGGGCGGCCGGCATGGCGTCGACGAAATCGTGCCTGATTTCGTCCAAATGCCAGATCGCGTGAGAGGTATCGGCGGCCTCGGCGACGCCGTAGCTCGCCATGGTGGCGCCGCCGCCGTTCATCAACCAGGTCTCGCCGGCGGTGCCGTCGTCGGCGAAGCGGAGCAGGAAATCCTCGTGGTTGCCCTTGAGATGGATTGCGTCGAGCCCGGCCGGCGGGCCGGCGAGCAGGATATCGATGACGCCCCGCGAGTCCGGCCCGCGATCGACGTAGTCGCCGAGATAGACGATCCGGCCCCCTGCCGCCGGCCGGTCCTGGAAATCGGCTTCGATGCGGGCGAGCAGGCGTTCGAGCAGATCGGCGCGGCCGTGGATGTCGCCGATGGCGTAGACGCGAAGCCCGTCCGGCACGCGCGCCCGCCCGCTCCCGGCCTTGTTGTATGTCGGTGCCATGGCGCCATTATGGCGCTGCCTTGGGCGCCGGCACCAGCCCGCAGGCTGGGCAGTTTAGGGGTTTTGAATGGTTCCGGGTTAGTTTTCATGGCAGACTGCAACACGTGCGGACGCATAGGGACGCGGAAAACAAGGAATGGCCGATTGGGGCAATGCATCTGGGCGCGGCAATGACGCGGACGCCACCGAGGAATCGTTACTTCTCGACCGCCTGAACCGCGTTCGCACCAATGCGGTGGGCTATTTCGTCGTGCACGTGCACCTGTCTGCGCTCCGGCCGAACAACAAGCAGTCCCACTTCATCGAGATCGCCGCGCGAACCTTCGACACGTTGGTCGATAACCGCGACGCCACGCTGTTCACCATGACCAACAAGGATTTGGTGCTGATCTGCCGCGACGTGCCGGTGGACGACGTCGACAGCGTGATCGAGAAGGCGCGCGGGCTGTTCAGCGAGGACCCGCTGACCGAGCTCGACGAGGACTCGTTCGAGGACCGTTTCTCGACCTGGTACGACCTTTCCAATAGCGAGGACTTCGCCGACTTCTTCGGCGTCATCACAGAGCTTGCGGTCGAGGCCGAGCAGCGCCTGGCCGAGCTCGCCCGCCAGCGCGATTCCGAGCAGCAGAAAGGCTCCCCGCTCCGGCCGAGCAACCTGAGCGAAATCAACCGCAAGCTCGCCGGCATCCGCGTCGCCGACATGATCAAGCGCCAGGCCTGCCTCAAGGTGTCGCAGGGCGGCGGCGGTAAGTTGGTGTTCTACGAGCTGTTCATGTCGATGAACGACGTGCGCGACCGCGTCGCCCCCGACATCAACCTGTTCGCCAGCCCGTGGCTGTTCCAGTACCTGACCGAGACGCTGGATAAGCGCCTGATCGCCATGCTGGTCGAGGAGGACTTCAACGAACTGCAAGACCCGCTCAGCATCAACCTCAACATCTCGACGGTGCTGTCGCGCGACTTCCACAACCTGCATCGCGCCGTCGGCGAAAACGCGCGCAAGATCGTCGTCGAGTTCCAGATCATCGACATCTTCGCCGACATGAAGAACTACGCCTATGCCCGCGACACGTTGCAGGAGCGCGGCTATCGGGTCGTCGTCGACGGGCTCAATCCGCTGTCGTTGCAGTATTTCGAGCCGGCCGGGCTGAAGTCCGACTTCATCAATATCGCCTGGGGACCCGAGTTCTCCGGCGACGAAGAGGACCGGCGCATCGACGAAGTGCGCGAGGTCATCGCGGCGGCGGGCAAGGACACCATGATCCTCGGCCGCGTCGATTCGGAGAAAGCGGTGAAGTGGGGTCTCGGCCTCGGTGTAAGCCGCTTCCAGGGCTTCTTCATCGACAAGCTGGTGCAGGTGATCGGCCGCGGCAAGCGCCAGCCGACCAACGCGCCGCAGGCCAAGAGGGCTTAGGGCCATGGCCGACCAGAACGACGGCAAGAAACGGCTGCCCTCGCAGGAAAACCTGCTGCTCGATTACGTGCGCCGGCTCGAGAAGCACAAGGCTGGGCGCAAGATCGTGCATCTGCATCTCTCGGGGTTGCGCCCGTTCAACCGCCGCGACCAGCACATCCGCACCGCCGCGTCGAACTTCGAACCGCTGATCAAGGACCTCACCGGCCAGCTCTTCATCCTCAAGAACTCGGACCTGTTCTTCGTCTACAAATCCACCGCACAAGGCCAGGTCGAGACCATCGTGCAGAAGATCCGATTCCTGTTCGACGACGACCCGTTGGTCGCCGAGGAGGAGCTGCAGCCGCACCCCCTCGCCAGCTGGCTCGACGCCGACAAGGACTACGAGAACATCCTGCGAATGGCGCAGACCTTCGCCGAGGCCGAGGAGAAGCGCCAGACCGCCGTGCGTGCGCGGATGGATGCGCGCGCCGCGCTCAAGGCCAAGCAGCAGCAGGGCGAGCCGTTGACGCCGGAAGTGCTGGCGCGGGTCGAAACCGCGCTCGAACGCGCCGATCTTTCCAACCTGGTGCGCCGCCAGTTCGTCTGCGAGGTCGACGCCAAGATGGTGCCGGTGCAGCATTTCTCCGAACTCTTCATCTCGATCAAGGACCTGCGCGAAACCTTGCTGCCGGGCGTCAACCTGGTCGCCAATCGCTGGCTGTTCCAGCACCTCACCGAGACGCTGGACCGGCGCATGCTGTCCATGCTGACCAAGACCGACGCGGTCTCGATCTCCGGCGAGATCAGCTTCAACGTCAACATCGCAACGCTGCTTTCCAAGGAGTTCCAAGCCTTCGACGACAACGTATCGGCATCGCGTCGCGGCCAGATGATCATCGAGCTGCAGAAAGAAGACATCTTCTCCAACCTGACCTCGTACCTGTTCGCACGCGAATACGTACAGGATCGCGGCTACCGCGTCTGCCTCGACGGCATGGCACTGGATTCGCTGCACCTGATCAAGCGCAAGCGCCTCGGCATCGACATGACCAAGCTGATCTGGTCGCCCGACCTGGTCGACGGCGGCGACGAGGTGCATCAGATGATCAGCGCCATGGTCAAGGAGGACGGCGAGGGGCGTATCGTGCTGATCCGCTGCGACAACCGCGAAGCCATCGACTTCGGCAAGTCGGTCGGCATCACCCAGTTCCAGGGC
>JAYOXJ010000007.1:18254-22936 GCA_038152725.1 Rhodospirillaceae bacterium | reverse complement strand
CGGTGGCCGGGTTCGGCCGAGACGTGCGCGGCCAGGCAATGATCGAGGGCGCCGGGTGTTACGGCCTCCAGCGCCGCTGCCGCCGCGCCAGCGACGAACCCGTCGAGCAGCACCGGCACACGGCTGAGCCTCGCGGCGACGATGGCGCCGGCCATGGCGGCGAGTTCGCGCCCGCCCAGGCGTCGCAAAATTTCCAGGCCGTCGCCGGCGGCCTCACTGGCGTGGAACCCGACGGCCTCGGCGACGACGCGGACCTTGGTGTCGAGTGCCGTGCCGGCGACACCGGTGCCGGGGCCGGTCCAGTCCTCGGCACTGCCACCGTAAATCCCTAAGCAGATGGCGGCGGCCGATGTGGTGTTGCCGATGCCCATCTCGCCGACGCAGAGAAGATCGGTAGAAGTATCGGCGGGCAGGCAAGCCGCGCCGGCGGCGAAGGCCTTTGCGAATTCGGCCTCGCTCATGGCCGGGGCCTGCGTGAAATCGGCTGTCGGGCGATCCAGTTCGAGTGCGACTACGCCGAGCTCGGCACCGGCGACTTGGGCGAGCTGGTTGACCGCCGCGCCAACGGCCTCGAAGTTGGCGACCATCTGCGCCGTCACCGCCGCCGGATAGGCCGACACGCCCTTTTCGACGACGCCGTGGTTGGCGGCGAACACCCGCACGCGGACATTGTCGACCGCCGGCGGATGACGCCCCTGCCAGGCCGCCAGCCATTCGGCGATGACTTCCAGCCGTCCGAGCGCGCCCGGCGGCTTGGTCAGTTGCGGCTCGCGCGCGCGTGCGGCGGCGCGTGCCGCCGCGTCCGCGCTGGGCAGGCGCGCGAGCAGACGGCGGTTGTCGTCGAGGCGAGCGATTTCCGGTTTTCCAATCATGCTCCGTGGCTTCGCATTCCCGCCCGCCGGGGTCAAGGGCCGAGCCTCCCCTTTTGTTTTCCTTGCCCGGCCGGAACCCTTATAACGGTGGCCTTCCAGCAGGCTTGAGCCCGAACATGACAGACGCTTCGCAAGAGCCGCCAGGGCTGGCGCGCCGCCTCATCGCAGGCTGGCCCGGCGACATCGTCGTCGCCGGGGCGTTCCTGACGCGCCTGCCGTTCCGCCTCCGCACCGGCGCCTCGCTCGGCGATCTCGCCCAAGCGGCGCGCGCCTTTCCGTTGATCGGGCTCGGCATCGGCGCGCTCGGCGGCGCCGCACTCTGGCTCGCCGACGGAACCGGTCTCGGGCCTCAAGCGGCGACCCTGATCGGCCTCGCTGTCATGGCCTGGCTCACCGGCGCGCTGCACGAGGACGGCCTCGCCGACGTCGCCGACGCCATGGGCGGCGCCAGCCGCGAACGCCGGCTCGCCATCATGCGCGATTCCCGCATCGGCAGCTTCGGCGTCGTCGCGCTGATCTTCGCCATCGGCATCAAATGGGCTGCTATCTCCGGTCTGCCCGGTTCTGCCACCGCCTGGGCCGCCATGGCCGCGGCGGCCGCGCTATCGCGTGCCGTCATGGTGCCATGCATGGCGATGCTCAGGCCGGCCCGCGCCGACGGTCTCGGCCATGGCGCCGGGCGCCCCGACGGTCTCGGCGCCGCCCTGGCACTGGCGTTGGGCGGGGTCTTCGCCGTGGTGTTGCTGGGCTGGGGCGTGGGCCTCGCCGCGCTTGGCGCAGCGCTCCTCGCCGTCATTGTCCTTGGCCGGGTTGCAGAGGCCCGTTTCGGTGGGTATACGGGCGATGTTCTCGGCGCCGTCCAACAGGTGGCCGAGTGCTTTGTTTTGATCGCGGTCGGGGGACTAATGCCGTGAGCGACGACGCCTGCGTGACCCGTTGGTGGCTGGTGCGCCATGCGCCGGTACCCAACATGCAGGGCCGGCTCTACGGCTCGTCCGATGTCGCCTGCGACACCTCCGACCGGGCCTCGTTCGAGGCCTTGGCCGCCAAGCTGCCGGGCGATGCGGTGTGGCTGACCAGCCACCTCGGCCGCGCCAAGGAGACCGCGCGCGCCATCAAAGCCGCCGGCCTCAAAGCCCCCGAACCCGAGATCGAACCGGAAATCCGCGAACAGGATTTCGGCCAGTGGCAAGGCTTGAGCTGGGCCGAGATGGAAGCCAAGGAACCCGACGCCTACCGTGCTTTCTGGGAAAGCCCGGCGCGTTCGGCACCGCCCGGCGGCGAGAGCTTCGCCGACATGGTGGCGCGCACCGCCGGTGTCCTGGAACGTTACAACCGTACCCACGCCGGGCGCGACATCGTCGCCGTCTGCCACGCTGGCTCGATCCGCGCCGCGCTGGCCCATGCCATGGGGCTTTCGCCCGAAGGCGGCATGTCGGTGGTCATCGACACGCTGTCGCTTTCACGCATCGATCACGTCGAGGGCGGGCTGTTGCGCGGCAAGGGCGCCGCATGGCGGCTGGTCGCCGTCAACCATCCGCCCGCCAGTCCGCTGCCCGGAGGACACGTCCGATGAGTTCACCCGCATCACCGCTCGCCCGCGTCACGCTGGTGCTCGGCGGCGCGCGGTCCGGCAAGAGCCGCTATGCCGAGGGCCTGCTCGCACCGTTTGCCGACAAGGCCTATCTCGCCACCGCCACCGCCGGCGACGGCGAGATGGAAAAGCGCATCGCCGATCATCGCGCGCGCCGGGGCGAGGGCTGGACGACGATCGAGGAACCGCTCGAAATCGCCGACGTCATCGCCCGCGAGGGCGAGGCCGGCCGGCCGCTTCTGGTCGACTGCCTGACGCTCTGGGCGATGAACTTCGTCACCGCTGGGCGCGCCGGCGGCGCCGAGGTGACCACACTAGTCGAAGCGCTCAAGCGCACCCCCGGCCCGGTGGTCATGGTCTCCAACGAGATCGGCCTCGGCGTCATCCCGGAGAATCAGCTGTCGCGGCTGTTCGTGGATTTGCAGGGTCAGGTCAACCAACTCGCCGCGCAGGCCGCCAGCCGCGTCGTCTTTGTCGCCGCCGGGCTGCCGCTGATCATGAAGGACGAACAGCCATGAAGATTCCCGCCACCGTCATCACCGGGTTTCTCGGCGCCGGCAAGACCACGGTGATCCGCCACTTGCTCGCCAACGCGAACGGCAAGCGCATCGCGCTGATCATCAACGAGTTCGGCGATCTCGGCATCGACCGCGAGCTGGTCACCGGCTGCGGCATCGAGGGCTGCTACGACGACAACGTGCTGGAACTCGCCAACGGCTGCATCTGTTGCACGGTCGCCGATGACTTCCTGCCGACCCTGGAAACGCTCTTGGACCGCGAACTGCCGCCCGAGCACATCGTCATCGAGACCTCCGGCCTGGCGCTGCCGAAGCCTTTGGTGCGCGCCTTCAACTGGCCGGAGATCCGCTCGCGCGTCACCGTCGACGGCGTCGTCGCCGTGGTCGATGCGCCCGCCGTCGCCGCCGGGCGTTTCGCCGACGACCCGGACGCCGTGCAGGCCAGGCGCGAGGCCGACGCCATGCTCGACCACGAGAACCCCTTAGAGGAAGTGTTCGAGGACCAGCTGCTGTCGGCCGATCTGGTGCTCTTGAACAAGGCTGACATGATCGACGCCGCCGGCCTCGCCGGCGTGCGCCAGCGCGTCGCCGAGGACACCCAGCCGGCGGTCAAGATGGTGATGACCACCAAGGGCGCCATCGACCCGGCGGTGCTGCTAGGCATCGGCGCCGCCGTCGAGAACGTCATAGAGGGCCGCCGCTCGCATCACGACGAAGAGGACGGTCACGACCACGACGACTTCGAGAGCTTCGTCGTCACCCTGAACGCCGTCGCCAATCCGGCCACGCTGGAGGCGCGCATCAAGCAAGCCGTGCTCGCCCACGATATCCTCCGCGTGAAGGGCTTCATCGATGTCGCCGGCAAGGACATGCGCCACGTCGTGCAGGCCGTCGGCCCCAGGCTGGAGCGTTACTACGACCGCCCCTGGCGTCCGGGCGAGATCCGGCGCACCGAGCTCGTCGTCATCGGCGAGACCGGCCTCGACCGCGACGCCATTGCCCGCGTGCTCGCCCAGGAGCCTTGATGCATCTTCTCGCCGCCCAGCCCGGCGCCATCGCCGACGGGACCGAGGCGGTCGATCTCGGCCAGACGCCCGGCGACATCGTCGTGCTGTCTGCCGCCGATACCGAGCTCGCCATGCTGGCTGACGCGCGCGCCGGCTTGGGCCCCGGTTTCCCGACGCTCCGTCTCGCCAACCTGATGCAGCTCGGCCACAACATGTCGGTCGATCTCTACGTCGAGGCGATCATCGCCAAGGCCAAGCTTGTCGTGGTGCGGCTTTTGGGCGGGCGCGGCTACTGGCCTTACGGCGTCGACGAGATCGCGCGCGCCTGCCGCGACACCGGCGCCCAAGTCGCGTTCCTGCCGGGCGACGACCAGCCCGACGCCGAACTTGCCGAACTCACGACGCTGGCACCCGAGGCCGGCCATCGCCTGTGGCAGTACTTCGTCCACGGCGGGCCGGAGAACGCGCGGCATTTCCTGTGTTTCGCCGCCAGCTTGATCGGCCACGCCGACGCCGAGTGGCTGGAACCCAAACCGCTGGTCCGCGCCGGGCTGCATTGGCCGGGTGCCGCCAACACCGATCTCGCGCGGGTCCGCGCCAACTGGAAGGAAGGGCGGCCGGTGACGGCGCTGGTGTTCTACCGCGCCCTGGTGCAGGCGGGAAATCTCTGGGCCGTGGAAGCGCTGATCGA
>JAYOXJ010000007.1:0-18154 GCA_038152725.1 Rhodospirillaceae bacterium | reverse complement strand
TCTACCGCGCCCTGGTGCAGGCGGGAAATCTCTGGGCCGTGGAAGCGCTGATCGAAGGGCTCGATGCCGCCGGGCTGAATGCGCTGCCGGTGTTCGTCGCCAGCCTCAAGGACTCAGTCGCGGCGGCGACGCTGGAGACGCTGTTCGCCGAGGCGCCGCCCGACGTCATCCTCAACGCCACCGGTTTCGCCTATTCGGCGCCGGGTGCCGCGCGCGCGCGCGGGCCCCTGGACACGGACGCCAGCCCGCCGGTGCTGCAAGTGGTGTTCGCGGGCAGCAACAAGGCCCAATGGGCGGAAGGCACGCGCGGGCTCTCGGCCCGCGACATCGCCATGAACGTGGCGCTGCCCGAAGTCGACGGCAAGGTGCTGACCCGCGCGGTCTCGTTTAAGGGATTGTCGAGGCGCGATCCCTTGACCGAGACCGATATCGTCCGCTACGAGCCGGTGCCCGACCGCGTGCGGTTCGTCGCGGAACTGGCCGCACGCTGGGCCGAGCTTCGGCGCACACCCGAGCCCGAGCGCCGTGTCGCCCTGGTGCTCGCCAACTACCCCAACCGCGACGGGCGCATCGGCAACGGCGTCGGGCTGGATACACCGGCCGGCGCGGTCGAGCTTTTGCGGGCACTTGCCGATGCCGGCTACACGGTCGGCGACGCACCGGAAAGCGGCGATGCCTTGATCGAGCGCGTGCTTACCGGCCCCACCAACGACTTCCGCGCGCTTGGGTCTCGTCACGTGACCGAGACGCTGTCGCTGGCCGAATACCAGATGTTCCTGGCCGAGCTGCCGGCCGCCGTCGTCGATGCCGTGACCGAGCGCTGGGGCGCGGCGGAAGCCGATCCATTTTATCGTCCGGGCGAGGTCGACTGCGGCCACTTCGCCATTCCCGCCTTTCGCATCGGCAACGTCGCGGTCGGCTTGCAGCCGGCGCGCGGCTACAACATCGATCCGAAGGCGAGCTACCACGACCCCGATCTGGTGCCGCCGCACAACTATCTCGCCTTCTACGCTTGGCTGCGCCACCAGTTCCGCGCCCAGGCCGTGGTGCATTTCGGCAAGCACGGCAATCTCGAATGGCTGCCGGGGAAGGCTTTGGCGCTCTCCGCCGAGTGCTTCCCGGAAGCCGCGCTCGGCCCCATGCCGCACGTCTATCCCTTCATCGTCAACGATCCGGGCGAGGGCACCCAGGCCAAGCGCCGCGCCGGCGCCGTCATCGTCGATCATCTGACGCCGCCCTTGACCCGCGCCGAGAGCTACGGCCCGCTGAAAGACCTGGAACAGCTTGTCGATGAATACTACGAGGCCGCCGGCGTCGACCCCCGGCGCCTTAGGGTGCTGGCCCGCGACATCCTCGATCTTTGCCGCGCCACCGGCCTCGACGCCGACTGCGGCATTGCCGACGCGGACGACGATACCGCGGCGCTCGGCAAGCTCGACAACTATCTCTGCGAGCTGAAGGAAATGCAGATCCGGGACGGGCTGCATGTCTTCGGCGTCGCGCCGGAGGGGCGCCAACTGACCGATCTTTTGGTCGCCTTGGCGCGCGTGCCGCGCGGCAAGGGCGAGGGCGGAGATGCGTCCCTGCAGCGCGCCATCGCCCGCGACCTGGGTCTCGACATCGACCCGCTCGACTGCGACATGGGCGCGGCGTGGCAAGGTGCCAAGCCCGATCTGCTCGCGCGCGTCGACGAACAGCCGTGGCGCACGGCGGGCGATACCGTCGAGCGCATCGAGAAGCTGGCCGGCCAGATGGTCTCGGGCGCCGTTCCGGCCGATCTCGATTGGACCGCGACCCAAGCGGTGCTGCAGGAAATCGAGGCGCGGCTTAGGCCCGCCGTCTCCGGTTCGGGCCGGGCCGAAATCGAAGGTGCGCTGACTGCGCTTTCGGGGCGCTTCCTCGAGCCCGGCACGTCCGGCGCACCGACGCGCGGACGGCCCGACGTGCTGCCGACCGGGCGCAACTTCTACTCCGTCGATACCCGCACGGTGCCGACGCCGGCGGCCTGGCAACTCGGTTGGAAGTCGGCGGCGCTGATGCTGGAGCGCCACGTGCAGGACCATGGTGCCTGGCCGCGCGCGGTGGCGCTGAGCGCCTGGGGCACGTCCAACATGCGGACCGGCGGCGACGATATCGCGCAGGCGCTGGCGCTGATGGGCGTGAAGCCGACCTGGGATGCGGCGAGCCGCCGCGTCACCGGTTTCGAGATCATGCCGGCAAGCGTCCTGGGCCGGCCGCGCGTCGATGTGACGCTGCGCGTTTCCGGATTTTTCCGCGACGCCTTCCCGGGGCTGATCGACCTGTTCGATTCGGCGGCGCGCGCGGTGGCGGCCTTGGACGAGATGGGCGACGTCAACCCGGCCGCCGAGCGCTGCAGTGCCGAGCGCGCGCAGCTGATCGCCGGCGGCATGGCGGCGGAGGCGGCAGCGCGTCAGGCTGGCTTCCGCGTGTTCGGCTCCATGCCCGGAGCCTACGGTGCCGGATTGCAGGCGCTGATCGACGAGAAGGGCTGGGAGACCGACGCCGACCTGGCGCGTGCCTATGTCGCCTGGGGCGGCTACGCCTATGGCGCGGGCTCGGAGGGCAAGGCCGCGCATGCCACCTTCGAGCATCGCCTGAAGCGCGTCGAGGCGGTGGTCCACAACCAGGACAACCGCGAGCACGATCTTCTGGACTCGGACGACTACTACCAGTTCGAGGGCGGCATCACCGCCGCCGTCCGGCATCTCTCGGGTGTCCAGCCGGCGACCTACCACATGGATCACGCGCGGCCCGAAAGCCCGCGTGCGCGCACGCTCGAAGACGAGGTGGCGCGCGTGGTGCGCGCGCGCGTGGTCAATCCGAAATGGATCGACGGCGTCATGCGGCACGGCTACAAGGGTGCATTCGAGATGGCGGCGACGGTCGACTACCTGTTCGCCTTCCAGGCCACCGCGCGATGCGTCGCCGACCACCATTTCGACGCCGTGTTCGAAGCCTATCTGGAGGACGCCCGGGTGCGTGAATTCCTGGCCGAGCATAACCCGGCGGCGTTGGCCGACATCGCGGCCAGGCTTAAGGAAGCGCAGGACCGCGGCCTCTGGCGGCCCCGGCGCAACGACACTCGCGCGCGCCTCGACGCCATCGGCAGCCGGGCGGACGCGGCGCATGTCTGAGGTCGGCGGGCGGGCGGCGACGCTCAAGGGTGCCTTCTGGATGCTGGGTTCGCTCACTTCGCTGTCGCTGATGGCGATCGGCGGGCGCGAGCTGGCCGGGCACATGACCACCTTTCAGATCATGTTCTGGCGGAGCGCTTTCAGCTTTCTCATCATCGCGGCGCTGCTCACCCATTTCGGCTGGGCCCAGGTACGGACCAGCGCATTCCGCGTTCATGCGACGCGCAACCTGTTCCACTTCGGCGCCCAGTTCGGCTGGTTTTTTGCCATCGGCCTGATCCCACTGGTCGAGGTCTTCGCGCTCGAATTCACCACGCCGATCTGGCTCGCGGTGATGGCCTCGATCGTCCTGAAGGAGCGCCTGACGCCCATGCGGATCGCCGCCGTGGCGGTCGGCTTCGTCGGCGTCATGGTGATCCTGCGTCCGGGCATGAGCGCGATCAACCTGGGCTCGCTCGCCGCGCTCGGTGCGGCGGTCGGCTACGCGGCGACGCATGTGGCGACCCGCTTTCTGGCGTTGCGCGACCCGCCGCTCGCCATTCTGTTCTACATGACCGCGATCCAGATGCCCTTGGGTCTGCTGCCGGCGCTCGATCAATGGCGCTGGCCGGGAAGCGTCGACTGGTTCTGGCTCGTGCTTCTCGGCGCCGTCTCGATGACCGCGCACTACACGCTGACCCGCGCCATGCAGCTGGTCGAGGCCACCGTCGCCGCACCCATGGGCTTCCTCCGCCTGCCGCTGATCGCGGCGGTCGGCTACGTGTTCTATGGCGAGAAGCTGGAAATCTGGGTCGGCCTCGGCGCCGTGCTGATCTGCGCCGGCATCTTTCTCAACATCAAGGAGGCAGGACGCAAATGACCGACAACGGCACCGATGCCGTGCCCGACGCCGGCACCGCGTATCGCGCCATTGGCCGCGGGTTCCTGAAGCGCTGCCCGGCCTGCGGTACGGTGCCGCTCTACCGGAAATACCTGAAGCAGGTCGAGGAATGCCCCGGCTGCGGCACACCGCTCGGCGCCATCCGCGCCGACGACTTCCCGCCCTATCTCACCATCGTCGTGGTCGGCCACATCGTCGTGCCGCTGATCCTGCTGGCCGAGAAATATTTTTCGCCGCCGACCTGGGTGCAACTCGCAGTCTGGCTGCCATCGACGCTGATCTTGATGCTGTGGTTCCTGCCGCGCCTCAAGGGATGCGCCATCGGCCTGATGTGGCATTTGGGGCTGAAGGGCGACGAGCGCCAGGGTTCGCACGAGAAAGACGGCTACAACTAGCCAGTTTACTCAAGCGCTTCGGAGCGGTAGGCGCCCCAGAACTCGACGCGCCTGAGCCAGCCGGACCGGCCGGCGACCTCGATCCGGCACCAGGCCCCTTCCTGCGGGCAGGCGACCAGCCGGCCGACGACGCCGGGCTCGAGCTTGGCCACCGGCGCGCTTTCGACCTGCGGGCGGCTTCGGAGCGTGCGCACCTTGCCGGTGACGATGGCGGCGCGCCGGCCGCTCAGCATCGACTGGTGCACCCAGCCCTGGGTGCCCTGCCAGTCGCGGATCTTGCGCCAGGTGCCGTATTCGGCGACGACCTCGACCGGCAGCGCCTGGCGCTGGTAGACCCATTCCACCGGATACTGCACGCCCGGCCCGGTGCGCATGTTGACCTCGCCGGCGCGCAGGCTGACGAAGCGCGGCAGCGGCAGGCCCGACCCGTTGGTCTGGGCGATCGCGCCGGCATGGGCGAACGTGGCGAGAACGAGGACGAGGGGGAGTAGGAGTCTCAGCATGCGCCGCGATATTTGGTCCCGTGGGAAATCCGTAATGCCCGCCGTAGGGCGGGGGCGATTCGCCAATACTATAGTCTTTCCGGGCGCCGCCGCCAACGGATGCTGGACAATCCGCGGTCGGATTGCTACGCCTGAGGGGCGCCCGGCTGCGCCAAAAACGGCTATCGAAACAGGGAGGACCTCATGGGCAAAGATCGACCGCGCGTGGTGGTGACCCGCAAGTTGCCGGACCCCATCGAGACCCGGATGATGGAGCTGTTCGACGTGCAGCTCAATCTCGACGACCACCCGATGACCAAGTCCGAACTGATCGAGGCCGCGAAGGGCGCCCAGGTGCTGGTCTGCACCGTGACCGACCGCATCGACGCCGGGCTCTTGTCCCAGGCCGGACCGGACCTCAGGCTGATCGCCAACTACGGCACCGGCGTCGACCACATCGACCTCGCCTCGGCGCGCCAGCGCGGCATCACCGTTACCAACACCCCCGACGTTTTGACCGAAGACACCGCCGACATGACCATGGCGCTGTTGCTCGCCGTGCCGCGCCGCCTCACCGAGGGTGAGCGCATGCTGCGCGCCGGCAGCTGGGGCGGCTGGTCGCCGACCCACATGCTGGGGCATCGCATCTACGGCAAGCGCCTCGGCATCATCGGCATGGGCCGCATCGGCACCGCGGTCGCGCGCCGAGCGCGCGGCTTCGGCATTTCCATCCACTACCACAACCGCCACCGGGTCCACTCGGAGACGGAGAAGGAGCTGGAGGCGACCTACTGGGAGAGCCTCGACCAGATGCTGGCGCGCATGGACATGATTTCCGTCAACTGCCCGCACACGCCGGCGACCTACCACCTGCTGTCGGCGCGCCGCTTGAAGCTGCTCCGTCCCAACGCCGTCGTGGTCAACACGTCGCGCGGCGAGGTGATCGACGAGAACGCGCTGACGCGGCTTCTGGTCGCGGGCGAGATCGCCGGCGCCGGCCTCGATGTCTTCGAGCACGAACCGGCGGTCAACCCGAAGCTGCTCGCGCTCGACAACGTGGTGCTGCTGCCGCACATGGGTTCGGCCACGCACGAAGGCCGTAACGACATGGGCGAGAAGGTGCTGATCAACATCAAGACCTTCGTCGACGGTCACGCGCCGCCGGATCGCGTCCTCGGCGAGGGCTTCTAGGGCCGCTGGCGGCCCCGCCGCCAGCGCGCCGGCAGACCATGTCAGACATCGTCACCCCCGTTTTCCGGCCGCTCCCCTACATCGAACCCGAACGGGCGTTTCAGTCGTTCGTCGGCGAGCCCGGCGCGGTGTTCCTCGACAGCGCGGCCAACTTGGGCGGCCGTGGCCGCTTCAGCTACATCGCGGCCGATCCCGCCGTGACACTGGTCTCGGCCGCGGACGACGGCGCCGATCCCTTCGCCCGCCTCGCCGAAAGTGTGCTTGGCCGGGTAACGCTGCGGCCGGCACCGGAGCTGCCGCCGTTCCAGGGCGGCGCCATCGGCTATCTCGCCTACGAGGCCGGCCGCCACTTGGAACGCCTGCCGTCGGCGGCGGAAACCGGCGTCGGGCTGGCCGAAATGTATTTCGGCATCTACGACACGCTGCTCGCCTACGACCACGAACAAGGCCGCTGCTGGGCCGTCGCGCTTGACCTGCCGGCGATGTTTGGTGCCCGGCCGCGACAGCACGCGCAGGCGCGGCTCGCCGCCCTGACCGAGCGGGTGACGGGGAGCCCGCCACTTTCTCCGGTCGAATGGGCGTCGGCTGGGCAATGGCGCGCCGAGGTGCCGCGCCAGCGTTTCGAGGCGATGGTGGCGCGCGCGGTCGAATACATCCACGCCGGCGACATCCTGCAGGCCAACATCACGCAGCGCTTCCTCGGCCGCATGCCGGCGGGGCTGACGCCGTGGATGCTCTGCCGCCGCGCGCGCACGGTCTCGCCCAATCCCTACGGCGCCTACGTGGAATGCGGCGACGGCCGAGGCATCGCCTCTGCTTCGCCGGAGATGTTCCTTCGCCTCGACGCCGGGGGCCGTGCCGTGACGCGGCCGATCAAGGGGACGCGGCCGCGTGGCAATGGCGCCGCCGAGGACGCGCGTCTCGCCGGGGAACTGCTGGCCAGCATCAAGGACCGGGCCGAGAACCTGATGATCGTCGACCTGATGCGGAACGACTTGGCGCGCGCCTGCCGCATCGGCAGCGTCAAGGTGAACGAGCTGTTCGGCCTGGAGAGTTTCGCCAACGTGCATCACCTGGTGTCCGAGATCGAGGGCCGGCTCGAAACCGGGCTCGGCCCGATCGATCTCCTGCGTGCCACGTTTCCGGGTGGCTCCATCACCGGCGCGCCCAAGGTCCGCGCCATGGAGATCATCCGCGAACTGGAGCCGGCGCGGCGCGGGCCCTATTGCGGCACCATCGCCTGGATCGGCTTCGACGGCGCCATGGAAAGCTCCATTGTCATCCGCACCCTGGTGATCGACGGCGACGACGTGGTGATGCAAGCCGGCGGCGGCATCGTCGCCGATTCCGAGCCAGCGGCGGAATACCTGGAAAGCCTGGATAAGGCGGCGGCGCTCCTGAGCGCGCTCGATCCATCCTGGCGCCAGGGTGGTCTGGCCGCATGAGCGACTGGCTGAACGGCGCCTGGACCGACGGCGCCGCCCGCGTCGATGCCGGCGACAGGGGCTTTCTGCTCGGCGACGGCCTGTTCGAGACGCTATGCGTCCGCGACGGCCGCGTGTGGCGGGTGAGGCGCCACGTGGCCCGCCTCGCGGATGGCGCGGCAGAGCTCGGCATCCCGCTTACCGTCGATACCGACGCCCTGGCGGCGGCGATCCGCGAAGCCGCCCGCCGCAACGGCGTCGCGGCCGGGATGGTGCGGGTGACGTTGACCCGGGGCACGGCCACAGGCGGCCTTGTGCCGGCCGACCCGCCGGCGCCGACGCTGCTGGTGACGGCCAGGGCGCGCGCGGTGGACGACGGGCCGCTCCGCGCGACCATTGCGCGCTCGACCCGGCGGAACGAGTTCTCGCTCGCGGCGCGGATAAAGACCACCAGCTACGTGGACGGCATCGTCGCGGCGCGCGAAGCGGCGGCGGCGGGCGGCGATACGGCGCTGTTGTTGAACACCCAAGGCCGGCTCGCCGAGGGCGCGGTGGCCAACCTGTTCTGCGTCATCGACGGACGCCTGGTGACACCGCCGGTGTCCGAGGGCGCGTTGCCCGGTATCATGCGGGCCGAGGTCATGGCGCGGACCGGTGCGGTGGAAATGGCGCTCGACGAAAGCGCGCTCGTCCGCGCCGAAGAGGCGTTGCTCACCAACAGTGCCGGCGTGCGTGCGCTCGTCGCGGTCGATGGCCGGCCCATCGGCGACGGCCGGCCGGGGAAGTTGACGGCACGGTTGCAATCGCAGATCTGGCGTGAGAAGGAGGACGCAGATGGCTGATATCGAGGCGCTTTGGCAGGATCGTTACGGCGAGGGCACGGCACCCGGCGCCGCCGCCTCGGCCGCGCTCAACCCGACCATCGAGACCATCCTTTCGCACCGGTCGGTTCGCGCCTACACAGAGCGCGACGTCGATGCGGGCTTGTTGGATTTGCTGATCGCCTGCGCGCAATCGGCGCCGGCGAAATCCAACCTGCAGCAATACTCCATCGTCGTCGTGCGCGATCACACGCGTCGAGAGAAGATCGCCGAACTGGTGCCCGACCTCTCGCCCTGGTTCATCACCGCGCCGGTGTTCCTCTGCTTCCTGGGCGATGTCAGGCGCATCCGGCGCCTGGCCGAGATGCAGGGCCGCGACTATCAGAACGACAACGCCGACACCTTCATGAATGCCTGCGTCGACGCGGCACTGGTGATGCAGAACTTCATCATCGCCGCCGAGAGCGCCGGGCTCGGCTGCTGCCCGATCTCGATGATCCGCAACCAGATCGAGACCTTCGCCGATATCCTGAAGCTCCCCGACGGCGTCTTCCCCATTGCCGGGTTGACGCTCGGCTGGCCGGCGCGCGAGGCCATCGCCGCCGTGCGGCTGCCGCCTTCCGTCACCGTGCATTACGAGACCTACGACGACGGCAAGTTGGAATCCGAGATCGGCGATTACGACGAACGCGCGCACGCCAGGAAGCCGATCAGCATCGGTGGCCAGCGCCACAAGGACGTCTACGGCCAGCTCGAGAAATGCACCTGGTCGGACAACGTCACGCGCCAGCTGTCCAAGCCCGAGCGCGCCGGCTTCGCCGCGTTTCTGAAAAGCCGCGGCATCAATCTCAAATAAAAATCATCGCGCCGTCTTTCGACGCGTCGCCGAGGAAGGTGACGACGCCGCCCTCCTCGACGGGCACGTCGTCGCGGAGCTTCGCGCGTTCGAGCCCGATGGCACGGAGTCCCATTTCACAGACCAGGAACTTGACGCCCATGGCGACGCAAGCCGAGAGCAGTTCTTCGAAGGTGGCGACCTTGGCGTCGGCATATCCGGCATCGCGCGCCGCGCCTGCGCCGGGGCCGTCGCTCAACGGCATCGCCGCCCAGCCGGGGCCGTCGCCGGTATCCGCGATCAGCGCGCGGCAGGCCTCCATGGTGAAGAACAGCGTCGCCGGCCGGCCGACGGCGGCGGCGGCGGACGCCATCACGAGCGCATAGTGCACCTTATCGAAATGACGGTCGTAGACGACGATGGATAGCTTGTCGGGGCTCTGGTCGTCAGCCATGGATGGAGAGGTCCGTGATGGTCGGATGCTCGCCGCAGAGCGGGCAGCCCGGGTCCGGCTTCACCTTGATCTTTCGCATCTCGGCGCCGAGCCCGTCGATGATCATCATCCGGCCGGCCATGCTGTCGCCGATCGAGAGCAGTTCCTTGATCACCTCGGTCGCCTGGAACGAGCCGACCATGCCGCAGAGCGCGCCCATGACGCCGGCCTCGGCACAGGTCGGGATCTGCCCCGGCGGCGGCGCGTCGCGGAAGATGCAGCGATAACACGGCCCCGCCGGTTCGCCGTTCGGGCCGGGGAAAGGCTTGAAGGTGGCGAGCTGTGCGTCGAAGCGCAGGATGGCGGCGGAGACCAGTGGCTTTTTCGCGAAGTAGGCGGCGTCGTTGACCAGGAAGCGGGTGGCGAAATTGTCGGAGCCATCTGCAACCAAGTCGTAACTGCCGATCAACTCGGCTGCGTTGGCGGCCGAGATGCGGGTCGCGTGCTGCTCGACGCGGACGTCCGGATTGATGGCGGCGACGGACTCGGCGGCCGACAGCACCTTGGGCCGGCCGACGTCAGCGGTGTGGTGCAGCACCTGGCGCTGCAGGTTGGAGAGATCGACGGTGTCGTCGTCGACCACGCCGATGGTGCCGACGCCGGCGGCGGCGAGATAGAGGATCAGGGGCGAGCCCAGGCCGCCGGCACCGATCACCAGCACTTTCGATTCCAGCAGTTTGGCCTGGCCGGTGCCGCCGACTTCGGGCAGCAGGATGTGGCGGGCGTAGCGGTTGATCTGGGCTTCGGTGAAATCCACGGGCGTCAGGTTCCTAGGTTGCCTATTCCAAATTCTCGAACAGCGGCGTCGAAAGGTATCGCTCGGCGAAGGACGGCAGGATGGCGACGATGCGCTTGCCGGCCATTTCCTTGCGCTCGCCGATCTCGACCGCGGCGGCCAGCGCAGCGCCCGACGAGATGCCGACCGGCAGACCTTCCAGCTTGGCGACGCGACGCGCCATGGCGAAAGAGGATTCGTTGCCGATCTTCAACACCTCGTCGATCAGGCCGGTCTCCAGAATGTCGGGCACGAAGCCGGCGCCGATGCCCTGGATCTTGTGCGGGCCGGGGGTGCCGCCGGAAAGCACGGCACTGTCCTCGGGCTCGACGGCGACGATGTGGATCTTGGGGTTGCGTTCCTTGAGCACCTGGCCGCAGCCGGTCAGCGTGCCGCCGGTGCCGACGCCGGAAATGAAGACGTCGACCTGGCCGCCGGTATCGGTCCAGATTTCCTCGGCCATGGTGATGCGGTGGATCTCCGGATTGGCCGGATTGGTGAACTGTTGCAACATGATCGCGCCCGGCGTCTTGTCGACGATCTCCTGGGCGCGCTTGATGGCGCCGCGCATGCCGTCGGCGGCCGGCGTCAGTTCGATCCTGGCACCCAGCAGCAACAGCATCTTGCGCCGTTCCAACGACATGCTCTCCGGCATGGTCAGCACCAATCGATAGCCCTTGGCGGCGCAGACGAAGGCGAGCGCGATTCCGGTGTTGCCCGACGTCGGCTCGACCAGGGCGGCGCCCTTCTTGATGCGGCCGTCCTGTTCGGCCGCCTCGATCATGGCGAGGCCGATGCGGTCCTTGACCGAGGCCAGCGGATTGAAGAATTCGCACTTGCCCAGAATCTCGGCCTCGATGCCGGCGTCCGCGGCAAGGTTGGCGAGCCGGATCAGGGGCGTCGCGCCGACGGTCTCGACGATGCTGTCGAATACGCGCCCGCGCGGCGGCAGGGGTTTGAATGTATCGTTCATGCTGCGGTCCTCCCTCGCGCCGACGCCGGCGGCACGCTCTTATGTTGCCCGCCTCATATGGTGAAGTCGAGGGTGCGCCGGCCCTCGCTCTCGACGCCCTCGGCCCGGGCACGGTCGCAAAGGTCGTCGATGCTGGTGGCGTCCAACTGATCCATCAGCTTGTCCTGCATGGTTTCCCAGAGCGGCTGAACCACCTTCTGGCCGAGTTCGGATTCGGAAAGCCCGTCGTCGTTCGGCTCCTGGGTCTCGACCGCGCGCACCACGCGGGCGATGTCGCCGACGCTGATGCGACGGCGTTCGCGCGCGAGCCGGTAGCCGCCCCTGGGCCCGCGCACGCCGATCAGGATGCCTTCGCGCACGAGCTGCTGCAGGGCCTGTTCGAGATAGCGGCGCGGGATGCCCTGGCGCCGCGTGATCTCGCGGCTCTGCACCGGCTCGGCGCCGGCGTGATAGGCGATATCGAGAACCGCCTCGATGGCGTAGAGCGCTTTCTTGGAAAGTCGGAACATCGGCTGCGCCTCTTCTTGTTGTTCTATGCCGTACCGGTGGAACCGAAGCCGCCGGCGCCGCGTTCGGTGGCGTCCAGCGTCTCGCGTTCGAGCCAGCGCGCGGTGATCACCGGCGCCACCACCATCTGGGCGATGCGCATGCCGCGCTCGATGGTGAACGGCTCGGCGCCGTGATTGATCAGGATCACCTTGATCTCGCCGCGGTAGTCGGCGTCGATGGTGCCGGGCGTATTGAGGCAGGTGACGCCGTGCTTGACGGCAAGGCCGGAGCGCGGCCGCACCTGCGCCTCGAAGCCGTCCGGTAGCGCGATGGCGATACCGGTCGGGATCAGCGTCCTGGCGCCCGGTTCGATGACCACATCTGCGTCGACGGCGGCCAAGAGATCGCAGCCGGCGCTGCCCGGCGTCGCGTAACCCGGCAACGGCAGTTCGGCGCCGTGCGCGAGGCGCTGGATCGCGACCTCGACCGCCGATCCCGGCGCGAGGGCATTCAAGTGATCGCTCATTGCGCCGCCTCCGCCTTGAGCGGGCCCAGCGTCTCGGCGATGCGCTCGGCCAGGCGGCGGCCGACGGCGGTCTTGCTAATCGCCGGCCAGTCCTCGACGCCCGAGGCGGTGATCAGGTGCACGGTGTTGTCGTCGCCGGCGAAGGTACCGGTCGAAGGCGACACGTCGTTGGCGACGATCCAGTCGCATCCCTTCCTGTCGCGCTTGGCTTTGGCGTTGGCGACGACGTTCTCGGTCTCGGCGGCGAAACCGATGACGAGGTCGGGCCGGCCTTTCTTGAGTTTCGAGAGCGTCTGCAGGATGTCCGGGTTTTCGGCCAAGGCCAGCGGCGGCGGCGCCTTGCCGGCCTCCTTCTTGAGTTTCTGCGGTGCCTCGTCGGCGACGCGCCAGTCGCAGACGGCGGCGGCGCAGACGGCGATGTCGGCGGGCAGCGCGGCCTGACAGGCGGCCAGCATCTGGGCGGCGGACTCGATGCGCACGACATCGACGCCGGCGGGATCGGGAAGCCGTGTCGGACCCGAGACCAGCGTCACCTGCGCGCCCAACTCGGCCAAGGCGCTGGCGATGGCGTGGCCCTGCTTGCCGGACGAGCGGTTGGCGATGTAGCGCACCGGATCGATGGGTTCATAGGTCGGCCCGCTGGTCACCAGCGCGTGCCGGCCGGCGAGCGGGCGGCCGGCGGAGAGGTAGTTTTCGACCGCGGCGACGATCTCCAGCGGCTCGGCCATGCGGCCCATGCCGTATTCGCCGCAGGCCATGTCGCCCTCGTTCGGGCCGATCAGGGTGACGCCGCGCTGGATCAGGGTGGCGAGGTTGGCCTGCGTCGCCGCGTGGTCCCACATTCGGACGTTCATGGCGGGGGCGGCCAGCACCGGCTTGTCGGTGGCGAGCACCACGGTCGAGGCGAGATCGTCGGCGATACCACCCGCCATCTTGGCCAGCATGTTGGCGGTGGCCGGCGCCACCACCAGGATGTCGGCGTCGCGCGACAGCTGGATGTGGCCCATCTCGTGCTCGTCGGTGAGCGAGAACAGCTCGCCGTAGACCTTGTCCTCGCTGACAGCGCCCAAGGCCAAGGGGGTGACGAACTGGGCGCCGCCCTTGGTCAGCACGCAACGCACGGCGGCGCCGCGTTCGCGCAGCCGCCGGACCAGTTCGGGCGTCTTATAGGCGGCAATACCGCCGGTGACGATCAGCAGAATTCGTTTCCCATGCAGCATGGGGTATTTTCCCGATTTCACGCAAAATTGGTGTGATACATTAGTCGCGCCCGCAAACTTGCGCAAGCGCGGCGGGAGGGTTTCGGTTTCAGGTAATATATAGGACGGCTGCGCCTCGGGTTCGACCTAGGACGCAACCAGGGCGACGAACAGCGCGGCGATGACCAGCCATAGCCACAGCACCACGGGTGTGCGCCGTTCGCCGCCGCCGCGGAGCGAACGGATGGTGTCGGGATGCAGGCGCACCCGCCCGCTGGCGACCATGTCGGCGCTTTCCTCGAGGCCGTCGAGCAGCCGGGGCAGGCGCCGGATGGCGTCCGACACGCCTTCCACGGCGTCGCGCACCTTGGCCTCGGGGCCCAGGTTGTCGCGCATCCAGTCCTCGATCAGCGGTCGCGTCAGCATCCACATGTTGGCGCTCGGGTCGAGACGGCGCGCCGTGCCTTCCGCCACCAGCATGGTCTTCTGCAGCAGCAACAACTGCGGCTGGGTCTCCATCTCGAAGGTCTCGGTGATCTTGAACAGTTGCCCCAACAGCTTGGCGATGGAGATTTCGTTCTGCGGCTTGTCCAGGATCGGCTCGGCGATCGAGCGGCAGGCCTGGGTGAAGGTGTCGACGGAGCGGTGCGCCGGCACCCAGCCGGCCTCGAAATGGATCTCGGCGGCGCGGCGGTAGTCGCGGGTGAGAAAAGCAAGCAGCATCTCGGCGAGGATGCGCCGGGTTTTCAGATCGATCCGGCCCATGATGCCGAAATCGACCGCACCGATGGCGCCCGCGGGGGTCACGAACAGGTTGCCTGGATGCACGTCGGCGTGAAAGAAGCCGTCGCGGAACACCTGCAGGAAGGTGGCGTTTGCCGCCTTAGTGAGAATGGCGGAAGGCTCAAAGCCGGCGGCGACGAGCGCTGCGCGGTCGTCCAAGGGCACGCCCTCCAGCCGCTCGGTGACCATGACGCGCCGGCCGGTACGGCTCCAGTCGACCTCGGGCACGACGAAATCGGGATCGTCGGCGAAATTGTCGCCGAGTTCGGCGCAGGCGGCGGCCTCGAAACGGAGGTCCATCTCCATCTCGACCGTCTCGGCCAGGGTTTCGACCACTTCGACCGGCTTCAGGCGCCGTAGATCGGGCCGGGCGCGCTCGATCAGTCCGGCGACCCAGCGCAGCATGTCGATGTCGCGCGCGAAGGCCTCCTCGATGCCGGGGCGCAGCACCTTGACCGCAACCTCGCGGCCGTCGCCGGTGACGGCGAAATGTACCTGGGCGATGGAGGCGGCGGCGACCGGCTCGTCGTCGAAGCTCTGGAACAGGGTTTCGACCGGCTCGCCGAACTCGTCTTCGATGGTGGCGCGGGCGAGGGCGGCGGGAAACGGCGGCAGGCTGTCCTGCAGCTCGGAGAGGTCGGCGGACAACTCCTCGCCCAGCAAATCCGAGCGTGTCGCCAGGGCCTGGCCCATCTTGATGAAGCTCGGTCCGGCCTCGTTCAGCGCGCGCGCCAGGCGCTGGCCCGGCCGGCCTTCGGCGTTCTTGCGCGACAGCAGCCGGGCGAGCGCCAGGACGGCCGGCGCGGCGCCGAGTTTTTCCAGCGGCTCCAGCGCATCGTGGCGGGCCAGCACGCGGGCCACGCGCAGCAGATGTCCGGCGTTCCTGAGGGCGGCGAGCATGGTTAGAGCCGCCAGGCGGAGTGCAGCGCGGCAATGCCGCCCGACAGCCTGCGGACCTTGACGTTGTCGAGCCCGGCATCGGCGATCATGGCGGCGAAAGTGTCGGCGTCGGGGAAGCGGCGGATGCTCTCGGCGAGATACTGGTAGGCCTCGCGGTCGTCGGCGATGCGCGCGCCCAGTTCCGGCAGCACCTTGAACGAATAGGTGTCGTAGAGTTTGGCCAGCCAGGGTGCGTCGACGTGGCTGAACTCGAGGCAGAGGAACCGCCCGCCCGGTTTCAGGACGCGCCTGGCTTCGCCAAGCGCCTTCTCGATATGGGTGACGTTGCGGATGCAGAACGCGATGGTGAAGGCGTCGGCCGACATGTCTTCGAGCGGCAGCGCCTCGGCGTCGCCGGCGATCCATTCGATGCCGTCGAGGATGCCGCGGTCGAGCGCCCGGTCGCGGCCCTTGGCGAGCATTTCGTCGTTGATGTCGACGACGGTGACGCTGCCGCCGCCGGCGTCCAGGAAGCGGAACGCGATGTCGCCGGTGCCGCCGCCGACGTCGACCAGCGCCATGTCTGCGCTCGGCCGGAGCCAGTCGATCATCGCCGCCTTCCAGAGGCGATGGATGCCCAGGCTCATGACGTCGTTCATCAGGTCGTACTTGCCGGCGACGCTGTCGAAGACGTCGCGCACCAAAGACGCCTTGTCGGCCTCGGCGACCTCGCGGAATCCGAAGTGCGTGGTACCGCCGGCGCCGGCGTTCTCGCGGGTTTTCTCTGTCATGGCGGGAACATAGCCCAAGGCAAATGCCGAAACCAGCAATCAGGCCGATTTGCGAAGAGATGGACTCCGGTGCCGCCAGGCGGCATATGGAAGGGGCGTGGCGAGGAGGAGAGGTGCCGCATGCCCGAATTGCCCGAAGTCGAAACCGTCTGCCGCGGCTTGCGGCCGGTGCTCGAGGGCCACAGGCTCGAACGCGTGATCGCGCGCCGGCCCGATCTCCGCTTCCCGCTGCCCGATGGCTTCGGCCAGCGCCTCACCGGCCGGCGGGTGACGCGGGTCGGGCGGCGCGCCAAGTTCATGCTGATCACGCTCGACGACGGCTGGGTGGTGATCGGGCATCTCGGCATGTCGGGGCGCATGCGCATCTTCGACAAGCCGCCGCTGCCGCCGGAGGAGCCGCACGACCACGTCATCTTGGAGACCGACACCGGCGCGGTGATCCGCTTCAACGATCCGCGCCGCTTCGGTTTCCTCGATTTGGTCGAGGAAGCGGCGCTGGCCGAAAACCGCTTTCTCGCCGGGCTCGGCCCGGAACCGCTCGACGCCGCCTTCGACGCCCTTGAGCTGGCCCGGCGCCTGGCCGGCAAGGCGACGCCCTTGAAGGCGGCGCTCTTGGACCAGCGGGTCGTCGCCGGCCTCGGCAACATCTACGTCTCGGAGGCGCTGCACATGGCCGGCCTCTCGCCCAAGCGCACGGCCGGCACCGTCGGCCCGGCGCGTGCCGGGCGTCTGGTCGAGGCCATCAAGGCGGTGCTTGAGCGCGCCATCGCCGCCGGCGGATCGTCGCTCAGAGATCATCGCCAGACCAACGGCGAACTCGGCTATTTCCAGCACGACTTCCAGGTCTACGGCCGCGAGGGCGAGGCCTGCCCGCGCTGCAGCCGGGCCCATGCGGTCAAGCGGCTGGTGCAGTCTGGGCGCTCGACTTTCTTTTGCTCCCATTGTCAGCGCTGATGTTATAAGGGACATCATGCGCCGCGTTTTCCCCAATTGCCTCGCCCTGCTCATGCTCGTGGCGCTCGCGACGGTTTCGCCGGGTGCGGGAGCCCAGGACGTGCGGTTCTTGAGCGTCATCGACGACCTGCCCTTGATGGCCGGCCTCGACGAGGACACCGACGCCGCCATGACCTTCGACAGTTCGCAGGGCCGCATCGTCGAGGCCCACGCGGCGGGCAGCGTCGGCGCCGACAAGGTCCGGGCGTTCTATGCCGCGACGCTGCCGGCGCTCGGTTGGCAGGGCAGCGGCGAGGGCCAATTCACGCGAGGCGGCGAGATCCTCTCGCTCGAGATCGAGCCGGCCGGCAAGGGCGCGGTCAGCGTGCGCTTCGCGCTCCGCCCGGGAGCGCGCTGAAATCCCCGGCTTATTCGGGTAAACGAGCCCGCCGCCAGGGCTTGACGGCGGCCCGGCACACCTATATAAGCCAGCGTTCGCCGGCACCCGCGCCGCCGGGTCGATATTGATTTCTACATTACGACAGTTCACAGCAAGGAAGCCGATCCATGGCAAACCACGCGTCCGCAACGAAACGCATTCGCCAGACCAAACGCCGCACGACGGTCAACCGCGCGCGCCGCGGTTCCATCCGCACCACGCTGCGCACCGTCGAGGAAGCGATTGCCGACGGCAACAAGAGCGCCGCGGAAGCGGCCTTGAAGGCGGCTCAGCCGGTGATGGCCGCCGGCGTCTCCAAGGGCGTGCTTCATCGCAACACGGTGGCGCGCAAGCTTTCGCGCCTGACCAAGCGCATCAAGGCGATGGCCGCCTGATCGCAGCGATACCTTCGATCTGATGACGCCGCGGCTTCGCCGCGGCGTTTTTCGTTGAGGCGGATCGCATGCAACAGGGATCATTTTTCCTGTTCGCGGGCTTCCGTTCCCGAAAATGCGGAGGGGACTCCGCACCGATTCAGAGTCAAGAACATTATTTTGGATCGGCGCCGTACGAACTTGTTGAAAGGCGGAACTTAGGCACGTAATATTCGCTGGTCGGCGATTGAAGGGCGGACGAAAACTCAAAATAATGACCCCAATTTGTACATATTTGCCTGTTTAATTGTCGGGGG
>JAYOXJ010000006.1:22955-28878 GCA_038152725.1 Rhodospirillaceae bacterium | reverse complement strand
AAGGAAAACATCGCCATGGAGGATCGCTTCCTCGATCCGCTGGTGTTTCCGATCGGCGCCGGCCCCGAAGATGGCTGCCACGACCTGGACGCGGTCAAGGAACTGCGCTCCATGTACCCCGAAGTCCACATCTTCGGCGGCCACTCCAACGTGTCGTTCGGCCTGCCCAATCGCAAGCTCCTGAACGAGGTTTTCGTGTCGCTCTCGATCCTGTCGGGCTGCGACGCGGTGATGATCGATCCGGTGATGAACGGCATCCCCGGACTGACGCAGTTCAAGTTCGCCGCCGAGGCGCTGATCGGCAAGGACGAGTATTCCATGAAGTATCTGAAATTCATCCGCGGTGCCGACAAGGCGAAACGCGCCGCCAGGGCATAAAGCCGGCCAGCGTCACCGCCGGCAGAGAAAACGGGAGGTAATGACGATGAAGGAACTGACTTCAAAGGAACGGGTTCTCCGTACGATACGGCGCGAGCCCGTCGACCGGGTGCCGTTGTTCTACCGGATGAAGCACGAGGCCAAGGAGAAGCTGGCCCGCATCTACGGCATCAAGGACGCCTCCACCGGCATGAAGCATAATCCCGAGCTCGAATTCCGGCTCGGTAACGACATCGTCATGTACCAGATCGGTATCAACGCCCAGTTCTCGCATCGCGACATCAAGATCGGCGAGACCTGGTACAACCATTTCGGCGTCGGCTACGGCAAAAGCGGCCTGCAGGGCCGCACCCACGAAGAGGAACTTGAGTTCGCCAAGACCCAGGAATTCTGGGGGCCGGCCAAGGTGGTTCCGGAGAACTTCCCGAGCTTCCACCCGATCACCTCGATGGAGCAGCTCAAGAACTACACCTGGCCCGATCCGGCCGACCCCGAACTGCTCGATCCGATCAAGGAAATGGTCAAGAACTTCGGCGACCGCTACTTCACCATCGTCGATCTGTCGTCGACCCTGATCGAGGCGGCCTACGCGCATATCATCGGCACACAGAACTTCTTCCTCAAGATGTTCGACGAGCCGGATCTGATCGCCGGCGTGCTCGACGGCCTGACCGAGTATTACACCGCGCTCGGCCGCAATGCCATCAAGCAGGGCATCGACATGATCCGCGTCGGCGACGACGTCGGCGCCCAGCAGTCGATGATGATCTCACCGAAGCAGTGGCGCGAACTGGCCAAGCCGCGCTTCGAATACATGTTCAACGAATTCCGCAAGGAAAACCCGGATATCCTGATCAAGCTGCATTCCTGCGGCGACTACTCGCCGATCATCCCCGACGAGATCGAATTGGGCGTGCATCTCTCCGGCCTCATGCAGCCGACCGGCGGCAACAAGAACCAGGCCGAGCTCAAGCAGAAGTACGGTAAGGACATCTGCTTCATCGGCGGGTTCGACGTGCAGCGGCTGTTGCCGCGCGGCCAAGTCGAGGACGTCCGCAACGGCGTGCTCGAGGTGATGAAGAATTTCGCCGTCGGCGGCGGCTACATCTTCTCGCCGTCGCATTACATCCTGGCCGACGTGCCGGTGCAAAACATCTTCGCCATGCTCGAAGCGCAACGCGACTTCGGCACTTACGGCAAATATCCGCTCAACTGAGCGCACGTCTCGAAAGGGAGGCTTCGAACATGGACGAACCCGTACTGGTCATTCCCGAAGGCTGGGAGTCGCGAGCGCCGGAAGGCTGGGAGTGGCAGACGCTGTGGGACGCGGTCGAGAACGGCGACCACATCTATGCGGACGAACGAGTCAAACAGGCCATCGAACAGAGCATCGATCCGCGCGTGATCCTGGACGACGGATTGTTTCCGGGCTTCAACCTGCAGGCCGACCGCTTCAGCGCGCAGGTGATCTTCATCCCCGAGATGCTGATCACGGCGCGCGCCATGAAGGCGGGCCTGGCGCTGATCCGCCCGCTGCTCGCCGCACAGGCGGAAAAGCCGCTCGGCACCTTCGTCATGGGCACGGTACTCGGCGATATGCACGACATCGGCCAGTCGATCGTCACCATCATGCTGGAAAACGCCGGCTTCAACGTCATCAACCTGGGCACCGATGTGCACCCCGACCGTTTCATTGAAACAGCGTTGGCCGAAAAGGCCGACCTGGTCGGGTTTTCGGCGCTCTTGTCAACGACGGTCTACTATCAGAAGGTGACCATCGACGAGTTCACCAAAGCCGGCCATCGCGACAAGGTCCATATCCTCATCGGCGGCGCGCCGACCTCGCCGGAATGGGCCGAGGAATGCGGTGCCGACGGCTGGGGCAAGGATGCGGTCGAGGCCGTACGATTGGCCATGAGGCTGGTGCGCGAAGAGCGGGCGGCCTGGGCGTAGGATAGGAAATTTCATGGCGGAAACCTTCTCGGTCACGTTCGTCAGTTCGGAGGAGAAGGGTGCCGCGCGCCACGTCAGCGTGGCGGCGGACAAGACCTACCTGGACGCAGCCCACGCCGCTGGCGTCGCCATGGAGGCGACTTGCGGAGCGCGCGGCCGTTGCCGATCGTGCCGGGTCAAGATCGTCAAGGGCGAGGTGCCGCCGCCGACCATCCAGGACACCGTGCAGCTCGGCCACGATCAGGTGCGCGAGAATTTCCGTCTCGCCTGCCAGACAAAGGTGATCGCCGACAGTGCCGTGATGGCGGTGCCGCCGAAGTCCGAAGCCGGCCACCAGATCCTCGCCGCCGACGCGTCGGCCGCCATCGGTCGGGGCCTCGTGCTCGAATCCGGCGTAAAGAAATTCGCCATCAAGGCCAAGGCACCGACCAGCGAGCACGTCCAGACCGCCGACTGGGACGAAATCCATTCGGTCTTGCCGGAGGGCGTCACGCGCGAATTGTCGCTCGACGTCATGCGCAAGATCCCGACCGCGCTCCGCGCCAAGAGCGGCGACATGACCGTGACGACGTTCCGGGACCGGGTCATCGATCTCGAGCCGGGCGATACTTCCGATCAGCTCTACGGCATGGCTTTCGACGTCGGCACCACCTCGATCGTCGGCAGTCTGCTCGATCTCACCACCGGCGAGTGCCTGGCCAACGTCGGCGGCGTCAATCCGCAGGCCGTCTACGGCGGCGATCTGATGTCGCGTATCGCCTACGCCCAGTTCGACACCAAGAAGCTGGCGACACTCCGCGCGCGCGTACTCAACGCGCTCGGCGAGTTCGTCAAGGAAGCCTCCGCCGAGGCCGAGGTTTCGCCCGACCACATCTACAAGATCATCGTCGTCGGCAATACCTGCATGCACCACGTGCTGCTCGGGATCGACGTCAGCTACGTCGGGCTCGCACCCTATGCGCCGACGGTGAACGACCCGATCGTCGTCAGCGCCTCCGAACTGCCGCTCAAATCGGCCGTCAACGCGCAGGTCTGTCTGTTGCCGATCGTCGCCGGCTTCGTCGGCGCCGATACCATGGGCTGCGTGCTGGCGACCCGCATCTTCGAGAGCGAAGAGATGCGCGCCTTGGTCGACATCGGCACCAACGGCGAAGTGGTGATGGGACACAAGGGCAAGCTGATGGCCTGTTCCGCCCCGGCCGGGCCGGCGCTCGAAGGCGCGCAGATCCGCCATGGCATGCGCGGCGCCGTCGGTGCCATCGAGAAGGTCGAGATCACCGACGACGTCAGCTGCATGGTGATCGGCGGCACGCCGGCCATCGGCATTTGCGGCTCGGGCCTGATCGACGTCTGCGCCAAGCTGGTCGACGCCGGCGTCATGGACCGTTCCGGCCGGTTCCGCCGCAAGGGCCGCGAGGAGCTTCCGGAGGCCCTGCAGGCGCGGTTCCGCGACACGCCGAACGGTATCGAATTCGTGCTGGTTTACGCCACCGATGCCGGCAAGGACGAGGACATCACCATCACTCAGGCCGACGTGCGCCAGATCCAACTCGCCAAGAGCGCCATCTTCTCCGGTATCGCCATGCTGCAGAAGGTGATGGGGGTCGCCGATGCCGACCTGACCGAGCTTCTGATGTGCGGCGGCTTCGGCAACTACATCAATGTCGAGAACGCGGTGAAGATCAGGCTGGTGCCCAATCTGCCGGTTGAGAACATCACTTACGCCGGCAACGCGGCGCTGATGGGGGCGCAGATCGCACTCCTGTCCGAGGCCGAGCGGCAGCGCGCGACCGATCTGGCGCGCTCGATCGAACACGTCGGCCTCGCCACCCACCCCGATTTCCAGGACCTGTTCGTCGAGGGCATGAGCTTCCTGGGCGGCCAGCCGGACGCCGGCGACGATGCCACCAGCGGGCGCCGGCGCGGCGGTGGACGGAAGGCCGCCGTCGGAGGCGACTGACATGCGGGTAAATCTGCTTTTCGGGTTTCTCGGTTCCGGCAAGACGACGCTGGCGCGGAAGCTGTTGCAGGCGGATTCGCACGGCCAGAAGGTCGCGGTGATCGTCAACGAGTTCGGCGATGTCGGTATCGACGGGCCGATCCTGGCCGGACGCGAGGACGGCGAAGCCATCGATATGATCGAACTCACATCGGGCTGCCTTTGCTGCACGCTCAAGGGCTCGCTGTTGAGCGCCGTCGAGGAGTTGCGCAAGAAGTCGAAGGCCGATCTCGTCGTGATCGAGGCGACCGGCGTCGCCGAGCCCGAAGAGATGGTCGAGACCTTCGCCGACCCGTCGTTCGCCGAGGTCTACGAGATGGGACCGATGGTCACCGTCGTCGACTCGCCCAAGTTCCTGAAGATCCGCGAGATGCTGGGGCCCTTCTACGAGGCCCAGGTGCGAAACGCCGATACCGTCATCCTGAACAAGATCGATCTGGCCGGCGCGGAAGACCTGGAGGCGCTGCGCCAGGAAGTGGTTTCGCTCAACCCGGATGCCGAAATCGTTTTCACCGAGCGTTGCGACGTCGATCCGGAAGCCCTGCTGTTCGGGCCGGTGAGCCGGCTGATGACGTCGGTCAGCGGCAGGGCGCCCGACGCTCACGATCATCACGGCCACGATCATCACGGCCACGATCATGATCATGGGCATGACCACGACCACGATCATGGGCACGACCATGACCATGGGCACGATCACCGGCACGCGCCGGCGCAGTCGTTCGTGCTCGATGCCTCGGCCGGCGGCGCGCGTTCGGACATCGAGGCGTTCTTCGCTGCCTTGCCCGAGAACGTCTGGCGCGCCAAGGGGTTCACGACCATCGACCGCAAACCCAGCCTGATCCAGTTCACCATGGGCCAGCTCGAAATCACCGATGCGATGCCGCGCGAGAGTCATCACATGGTGTTCATCGGGCCGGACATGGACCAGGAAGCCATCACCAAGGGGTTCTCGGCGGTGATGAGCGGAGGCGGCGCATGATCGGCGTCGGCGGAGCCGCGATCATGGAGCCGGCCGGCGATCCGCGCTCGCTGACCGAGAAGGCCTACCAGCTGTTGGTGCGCAAGATCACGCGGCTCGAACTCATGCCGGGCGTCGCGCTCGCCGAGAAGGCCTTGGTCGAGAGTCTGGGCATCGGCCGCACGCCGATCCGCGAAGCGTTGCAGCGGCTGTCGGCCGAGGGGCTGGTTGTGCACCTGCCGAACCGCGGCATGTTCGTCTCGGAGATCAACGCGTCGAACGCCCAGCACATCTACGAATTCCGTGCGCTCATCGACGGCCAGGCGGCGCGGCTGGCGGCGCTCAGGGCGAGCGAAAAGGATGTGCGCGACCTGATGGCGACGCATCTGCATCTGGCCGAAGCGGTCGACCGCGACGACATCGATGACTTCGTCGACTGCGACCGGCAATTCTACACGACCTTGGCCCGCGCCGCGCAGAACATCTATCTCGGTGAGGTCATCCCGCGCATCTTCAACCTGCATTTGCGGCTGTGGTTTTTGATCTCCGAGAAGCTCGGCGGCTGGCACGAGATCGCCAAGGCGCACACCGACATGACCCGCGGTGTCGTCGATGCGATAGAACGCGGCGAT
>JAYOXJ010000006.1:16426-22945 GCA_038152725.1 Rhodospirillaceae bacterium | reverse complement strand
TGAAGCCGAACTGGCGGTAAAAATCTACGTTCACGGCCGCCACAAGGAAATCAGGACGCTGATCTGATACGGCCATGCCACAGGGTTTTTGCGTCATCAGCGCGGCGCATGGCATCGGACATTTCCCGAGAATCCTATTGTGGTACTATGGGTTAATCGAAACGACGCCGAATTCCGGGGGAACCTGAATGCCGATGACTGCGACCCACTTGGCGAATGACGCCATCCGGGAGGATATTCAATCGTTCGTCGCCGATTTCACGGCGGAGACGACCCCTTTCTCGGCCACCAAGATCGACCATTTCGGCGATGTCCTGCGTAAGGGCACCACCGTGTTCGTCACCTTCCTGCCGGGCACCGACTATGCCGATACCGTCTCCGTATCGCGACGGCTGCGCGACGAGGGCATGCGCCCGGTGCCGCACATCGCCGCGCGCAGCGTGCCGAGCAAGGCGTTCCTGGATGAAAATTTGGCCCGGTTGGTGGGCGAAGCTGGCGTCGACGAAGTCCTTGTCATCGGCGGCGCCGTCGACCGGCCGGTCGGCGAGTTCACGGATTCCATGCAGGTTCTCGCAAGCGGCCTTCTCGACAAGCACGGCATTCGCAAGATCGGCGTTGCCGGCCATCCGGAGGGCAGCCCCGACATCTCCGCGAAGGGTGTCAGCGAAGCGCTCAAATGGAAGAACGACTTCGCCGCACGTACCGGCGGCGAGCTTTATATCGTAACCCAGTTCTGTTTCGAGGCGGCGCCGATCATCGCCTGGGACAAGGCGATCCAGGCGGAGGGCAACAAGCTGCCGATCCGCATCGGCATCCCGGGGCTGGCCACTATCAAGACGCTGCTCAACTACGCCACCGCCTGCGGCATCGGCAATTCCATGAATTTCCTCAAACGCCAGGCGCGCAACGTCACCAAGTTGATGACGGTGTCGACGCCGGACAAGCTGCTGATCGATCTGGCCCACTATCGTGCCCAGGATCCGGCCTGCGGGATTACCGGCATCCACATGTATCCGCTGGGCGGGATCAAGAAGACGGCGAAATGGTCCTACGCGGTCGCCGACGGCCAGTTCGACATGGCGGCGTCGGGCGATTCCTTCCGGGTCAATATCGATATCTGAGCCCGAATCACCTTCACCCGCTTGACTCCGTCGCGGGCCAAATCAAAATCGTCGGCACGCAGTCAATGCGCGCCAGCTACGGGGAGGGCCAGGCATGAAGGACGTGAGGCGTCGGGATTTCCTGAAAGGCGGAGTTGCGGTCGTCGCCGGTGTCGGCATGGCGGCCAAGGCCGGTCACGCGGTCGCGGAAACCAAGAAGGCCGAGGCCGTCGCCGCGTTCCCGTCCGTCGACATCGCCCCGCTCGACTCGATCCCGCCGGGCACGGAAATCCCCTTCGACTATCCCGACGGCAACTCGCCGGCCATGCTGCTCCGCCTGAAGGCGGGCGCCGACGGTGGCGTCGGGCCGGACCGCGATATCGTCGCATTTTCCATGCTGTGCACCCACAAGGGATGTCCGCTCAATTTCGTCGCCGACCGCCAGATGCTGATCTGTCCGTGCCATTGGAGCAGCTTCGACCCGTCCAAGGGCGGCCGGCTGATCATCGGCCAGGCCAGCCAGTCGCTGCCCCAGATGAAGCTGGAGGTGAAGGATGGCATGGTGCGTGCCGTCGGCATCGAAGGCCTGATCTACGGCCGCCACACCAACATTCTCTAAGCGCGATTCGATGACCGGCGTGCCGCTGCCACCGAAGTCCGCCAAGACCTTCAGGACTGTCTGTCAGTTCTGCATCGTCGGCTGCGGCTACCGTGTGTTCAAGTGGCCGGAAGGCAAGGACGGCGGGCCGGCGCCCGAAGCCAATGCGCTTAATGTCGACTTCCGCCAGCCGCAGGGGCCGGACGGCACCTGGATCTCGCCCAACATGCACACCGTCGTCACCGACAAGGACGGCTCCCGTCACAGCGTCGCCATCGTCGCCGACAACGAATGCCAGGTGAATTCCGGCATGGCCTCGGTGCGCGGCGGCGGCCTCGCGCAAACACTCTATGCCCCTGACCGCGAAACCCGCGCGCGCCTGGCCAAACCGAAGCTGCTCGGCGCCGGCGGTCACGCCGATGCATCGTGGGACGAAGCCGTCGATCTCGGCGCCCGGGTGATCAAGGCGGTGATCGATCGCTGGGGGCCGGATGCCGTCGGCATGAAGTTCTTCGATCACGGCGGCGGCGGCGGCGGTTTCGAGAACAACTGGGCGGTCGGCCGTTTCTTCTTTTCCGGTATCGGCACCCGCCGTGCCTCGATCCACAACCGCCCGGCCTACAACAGCGAGGTCCATGCCGCCGGCGACGCCGGCCTGGCGCCGCTGACCAACGCCTACGTCGATGCGCAACTGGCCGATACCATCATGATCGTCGGCGCCAACCCCTACGAGACCCAGACCAACTATTTCCTCAACCACATGGTCTTGAACCTGAACGGGGAATCGGCCCGGCTCAAAAGCGAGACCTTCGCCGGCGAGGCTGCCACGCCGGGGCGCATGATCATCGTCGATCCGCGCCGCACCATGACGGTGGCCGCCGCCGAGGCCGCCGCCGGCAAAGAGAACGTGCTGCATCTGCAGATCGAGCCCGGCACCGACATTCCGCTACTGAACGCCATTGCCCGCGTCGTGCTCGACAAGCGCTGGCACGATATCGCCTTCTGCCGCCAGCGCACCGAGTGGCAGACCTTCGAATCCTATCAGCGCTCCAGCCTGGGCGTCGACCGGCCGATGGCGGAATTCGTCCAGGAGGCGGCCGAACTCGCCGGCATCGCCGTGGACGACATCCTGAAGGCCGCCGAATGGATCGCCCGGCCGAAAGACGGCGGCGCGCGCCGCCGCACGCTGTTCCATTACGAGAAAGGGCTGATCTGGGGCCTCAAGAACTATGAGAATATCGCCGCCATCGTCGACTTGGCGCTGATGACCGGCAACGTCGGCAAGCCCGGCACCGGTTGCTCGCGTCTCGGCGGCCATCAGGAAGGCTACGTTCGACCGCCTTATCCGGGCGGGCGCCCGGCCCTCAATGTCGATGAGGCGGTGCGCCGCGGCGAGGCCAAGGTATTTTGGATCGGCGGCTGCAATCCGGTGCTCACCACGATCCGTGCCGAGGCCATGGAGGAAGCGTTGATCCGCCGCGGGGCATCGGTACGCGCCGCCCTCGAGGAGACCAAGGGCCGTCCGGTCGGCGAGCGCGTCGTCGCCGTGGTCGAGGCGCTCAAGGAAGGCGGCATGTTTGTGCTCGCCCAGGACCTCTACATGACGGCCTCGGCACGCCATGCTCACGTGGTGCTGCCGGCCGCCGGCTGGGGCGAGATGAACCTGACGTCGATCAACGGCGAACGCCGGCTCCGGCTCTATCAGCGCTTCATGGACCCGCCCGGCGACGCGCTGCCGGACTGGAAGATCATGGCGCTATTCGCCGAACGCTTGCGCCAGCTCTACGAGGCCGACCGTAACCCGCTGATGGCCAACCGCTTCCGTGACTACGCCTGGCGCACCGACGAAGACGTTTTCATTCACGCGCGCTACAGCTTCAAGGGCGACCGCCACGACCCGATGGAGGGTTATGCCGGCGTCACCTACAAGCTCCTGGGCGAACTCGGCAATGACGGCATCCAGACGCCGGTGCGCCTGGTCAACGGCGTTCCCGTTGGCACGCCGCGTCTGTTCGAGGACGGGCGTTTCGGCACGCCGTCCGGCAAGGCGCGCTTCATCTCAGCGCCCCGGCCGTGGCCCGGTTACGCCGCGACGGTGGAACGCCAGCGGCGCGATCACCGTTTCTGGATCAACAACGGCCGCGTCAACCACATCTGGCAGACGCTCTATCACCACCAACACATCCCGTTCTACCGCGAGCGCTACCCCATGCCGTGCCTGGAGATGCATGCCGATGATGCGGCGGAACTCGGCATTGCGCCCGGCGATATCGTCGAGATCGCCAACGACCTCGGTTCGGTCCGCGCCATGGTCTACCCGACCGACGCGGTGAAGCGCGGCCACGCCTTCATGCTGTTCGGCCAGCCACGCGGCGCCGCCGGCGATCTCGTTTCCGACCACGTCGACCCGGCCACCACCATCCCCTACTACAAGGGCGTGTGGGCCAACATCCAGCGCATCGGACCGGCGCCGGACGAACTGAAGACCGTCTCCTTCCTGCCTCGGAATACGGCCGGTTGATGATGGTGCGGTTGTTCCCCCTGTTTCTTCTGTTGGCGGTGGCGGTACAGCCCGCATGGGCGGCAGATGCGCCCAAGCCCGGTCCGGGCGCCGATCTCACTGGGGCCAAGCTGGCCGGCGCCGACTTGGCCGGCGCCGATCTTCGTGGCGCCAACTTGAGCGGCGCGGATTTGAGCGGGGCCAAGCTGAAAGGCGCCGATCTGCGCGAGGCCTATCTCCGCGAGACCAATGCCGCCGGTGCCGATTTGTCCGGCGCCAACCTGGGCAACGCCGATCTCACTCGCGCCGATTTGCGCGAGGCCAACCTGGAAGGCGCCAACCTGTCACTGGCCAAGTTAAACGGCGCCCGACTCGGGCGCGCCCGGCTGGCACGGGCCTTTCTTCCGGGCGTCGTCGCGGTGAAGGCACGTGCCGCCGGGGCCGATTTTACCGCCGCCTTCATGCCCGATGCCGATCTTCGCCAGGGCGTGTTCGCAAAGGCGAAGTTCGACCGCGCCGATCTGGGCGGGCGTGGGCTCGGCCATCCTGGCCCCAATGGCGCGCGGCTCCAGGGTGCAGATTTCACTGAGGCCAGCCTGATCGAGGCCAACCTGACCAATGCGAAGATGATGGAGGCGCTGCTTGCCGGCGCCGATCTCTCGGGCGCCCGGATGGGTGCCGCGGACATGAGCTGGACCCGCGCCAGCGGTGCCAAGCTGGCGAAGGCCGATCTTTCCTGGGCGCGCGGCTACGGTGCCGATTTCTCCGGCGCGGTGTTCAAGGGGGCAAGGCTGGTTCTGACCCAATTGACCGGCGCGACGATGACCGGTGCCGATTTTTCGGAAACGCTGCTCGACCGGGTCGACATGACCCAGGCCAAGCTTGCCGGCGCGCGTGCCGCTGGCGCAAAGATCAACGCGGTGAACCTTCGGGCCTCGAGCGGGGCGCCGGCGGAATTGAAGGGGGGACGCTAAGGTGAGCGACAATACGGACGTCAAGGCGAAGGCGCCAGGCGGCGACGCGCCCGCCAAAGCGAAGCCGGCGGAACAGCCGACGGATCTGTTGACCGCCATGGTCGGCGAGTACTTCGGCACCTTCGTGCTGGTGTTCTTCGGTGTCGGTTCTGTCCAGGCGGCGGTCGCCACCGGCGCGCAGGCCGGTCTCTGGCAGGTCGCCGTCGTCTGGGCGGTGGGCGTGAGCCTCGGCATCTACACCTCGGCGAGCCTTTCGGGCGCGCACATCAATCCGGCGATCACGGTGATGGCCGCCGTCTACGAAAAGTTCCCATTGAAACGCGTGGTGCCTTATTGGGTGGCGCAGGTCGCCGGCGCCGCGACGGCATCCCTCGTGCTCTACGCCATGTTCGCCGAGGCCATCATCGAGTTCGAGCGCGCCAAGGGGCTGTTGCGCGGCGGGCCGGCGAGCGAGCTCAGCGCCATGATGTTCGGCGAGTATTTCCCCAACCCGGCGATCTTCGGCAGCGCCGAGGACGCCTGGCGGGTGATCACGCCGACGTCGGCCTTCGTCGCCGAGATGATCGGCACTGCCATGCTGGCGTTCCTGGTTTCGACCGTTACCAATGCCCTCAATACCGCCCGGCCGCCTTCGGCCATGGGGGCTGTCATCATCGGCTTGGGTGTCGCCGCGATCATCTCCGTGGTCGCGCCGCTGACCCAGGCCGGCCTCAACCCGGCGCGAGACTTCGGACCGCGATTGGTCGCCTATTTCCTGGGCTGGGGCGAGATCGCCATCCCCGGGCCGCGAAACGGCTTCTTCACCGTCTATATCCTCGCTCCGATCATCGGCGCGGTGATCGGCGGCGGCGTCTACCGGCTGATCGCGTCGCGCCTGCCGAAACCTTGAGGCCGATCAATGCGCGTTTGGCGCGAACCGGCTAACATATGACGTTGCAAAGGCCGCCAAGGCGGCCGCGGTTCAAACGCGAACTGGAGTAACGTCATGTTCAGGAATCCGTCCATCGTCACCCGGATCGCCGTCGGCAAACTCGTCGGCTTCGTCATCGGTGCGAGCGCGTTCGTGTTCGTGCCTCACTTCATGCCCGATGCGCCATGGACACTGCCATGGGGCATCATGCTTTGGTACACGACGCTCGGCGCCATCGTCGGCATGTTCGGCGTGTTCACCACCCATCCGGTGCTGAAGTTGCCGCTGCCGTGGTGGCTGCGGGCACCTCTGATCGGCGCCTGGATGAACTTCGTCCTGACCTTCTTCGCCTACGACATGATGGCCAAGGCGCTCGTCGCCATGTTCGGCGACGGTGGCTTCATGCAGTCGCCGTTCTGGTTCACGGCTGAAGGCGC
>JAYOXJ010000006.1:0-16403 GCA_038152725.1 Rhodospirillaceae bacterium | reverse complement strand
TCGTTGGTCTGGTCATCGGCTATCTGGCGACCCGTTTCGGCGGAGAGGGGCCCGAGACGCTGCCCGGCTAGTCCGTTCAGTGGAAGCGCGACGCGACCTGTTCGAGGGTCGCCATGGTCTCGCTGTCCATCGACTCGGCGAACCGCTCGCGGGCATTGTCGTTGCGCAGTGCAGCGCGCAGGTCGGCGAACAGCGCCGCCAGCAGTTTCGACGCCGCGTCTTCGTTGAAGACCCACTCCGTTCCCATCATGTGCTCGTCGGCGGGGATGAGGTTGGAATTGATCATCGCCACCATCCACGCAAGGCGCTTGTCGATGTTGCGGAAATTCTGTGCGATTTCGATTTCCGCCCGTAGCATTAGTTTCTTTATCTCCGGCGCCCTGTAGAAGGCCTCCCAGTCCATCTCGCCTTTGTTCTCGTGTTTCAGGCGTTCGATGACGGCGTTGATGCGCTTTTCATAGCTCGCCAATTGCGGCTTTCCGAACATCATGGAAAGCATGGTGGTGAAGCCCGGCAGCATGCGCCGGGAGAGATAGGATGGGTCTCCCTGAAGTTTGCGTTCGTCGCGGAAGCGGTGTTCGAACTTGCGCACCAGGAGGCGCGTGAAGTGGTCGTTGCGCGCACTCTCGACGCGCCGGCGTTCGCGCGCCAGCGTGTAGGACTCGACCGCCTTGAGAAACGCCGTCTTGATGTCTTCGAGATTTTCGCGGAACTCCTCGCCCATTTCCTGGACGTCATCGGCGGTGATCTGGCCGCCTTTTTCCGCGATCTTCGCGCTCAGCAGGTTCATGAATTTGGCGTGCAGCGCCTCACCGAGATCGTCGGCCTCTTTTTCGACTTCGGAGACCAACTCGCGGGCAACGCGGCGGTCGTAGGCAGCACGTTTGGAGTCTTCTGCTGCACTGGCGCTGGCTGGAGAACGCGGTGCAGTGCCTGCTTGAGCAGGCTGACGTGCGGGAGCGCTGGGTTTGGAGCGCTCGACCTCCTGTCCGCCGACCTTTTTTCCATCCGGGCTGAAGAAGGTCGCTTCCCAAAATTCGGCCCGAGCATCCTCGGGCGATGGGGCACCTCCATCTCTAGGTTTTGTGCCGGGTTCCTTGGCCATTGTCACACCCCTATCGTAACGCGCCTTCGCTCGTTGCCAGACCCCCATTTCCCCATAAGCAAACCCGCCGACTTTCTACGCGTCGAACCATGGATTTTCACAATTATGACAGCTTTTCCGCGGCTGTGCACCCGGGATTAACCTTATTCGGGCCGGCGGCACCGGTTTACCATCAATTCCGCGACGATGCCATGCATCTCGTCGTCGAACCCATGACTCGGGCGCATGCGCGGTGCCAAGTCCGGTTGCGCGCTGCATGGGCCGGCTGTAACCTCGAATCACGCCTCAACGGAGGCGCCGTCATGGGCGAATAACAGCGATAAACGCGTATCGCCGGCATGGCGGAAAGGGCGGAGTAAAGGGAGGCCCTGGTCATGAATGTCGTGAACGGCAACCTGGGAGAGCGCTTGGCGCAGATCAAGGGCGCCAAGGTCATCAAGAGTTTCTGTTACACCTGCCCGTGGCAATGTCCGACCGAGGTTTTCGTTCGCGACGGCCGCATCGTCTACCAGAAGGGAAATCCGGAAGCGCCGAACAACATCGGGTCGCGCTGCGCCAAGGGCATGGCGAGTTGGTACGTCAGCCAGGATCCGGACCGGCTCAAGTATCCCATGCTGCGGACCAATCCGAAGGGCGAACGCGGTCAGTTCAAGCGCATCACCTGGGACGAGGCGTTCACCTTCATCGCCGACAAGCTCAACGAGATCGCCGAGCAGTGGGGCCCCGAATCGGTGGCGCTGACCTGCCACCACGATCCCAACACGGTTTTCTACCGCCACCTGCTCAGCGATCTCTACGGATCGCCCAACATGTACGCGCATACCTCGGGCTGCGAGCAGGACCGGCGCGCTGCCTGCCTCAACCTGTTCGGCCACGTCTTCCCCATGCACGACTTCGCCAATTCGAAGTACGTCATGCTGTGGGGGATGAACAACCTGGGCGCCAACCAGGGCCTATGGGAAAGCCGCGCGCTGATGGACGCGAAGGCCAAAGGCTGCCGGCTCGTCGTCGTCGATCCGAACTTCACCGAGACGGCGCAGAAGGCCGACGAATGGGTGCCGATCCGCCCGGGCACGGACGGCGCCATGGCGCTCGCCATGTGCAAGGTGATCATCGACGAAAAGCTCTATGACGAGGCCTTCGTCAACGCCCATTGCGAGGGCTTTAACGGTTTTCGCGACCACCTCAATGAAAAGGGCTACACGCCCGAATGGGCGGAAGGCATCTGCGGTATCGACGCCGAGCGCATCCGCCGCCTGGCGCGTGAGTTCGCGACGACCAAGCCGGCCATGTCGGCGATTTTCAAGGGCTCTGGCTATTACACAAACGGTCACGACGCCGGGCGCGCGTGCTACATCCTGGACGCCATCTGCGGCGAGGTCGACAAGCCCGGCAATATCAACCTCAAGGACTGGGCGCCATTGGGCGCGCCGGTTGAAATCCCGGACGAGGCCAAGCGCAAGCCGGCCAAGGACCCGTTGCACGTCGCCATGGGCTATCCGCTGGCGCCCGACCTTCCGAACTCGCGCCTGCCGGACGCCGTCATCAACGGCGATCCGTATCCGGTCAAGGCGTGGTTCGTGCACTCCACCAACCCGGTGATGAGCGACCCCAACCGCGACCGCGTGATGGAGATGTTCAAACACCTGGAGTTGGCGGTGTCGCTTGAGCTCTACATGAGCGAGACGTCTTTGGAGTGCGACATCGTGCTGCCGGAAACCTCGTTCCATGAACAGGCGGAAATCCGCCAGGGCATGTGGCTCGGGCCGGAGGTGGTGCTGTGCCAGCCGGTGGTGGCGCCGGTCGGCGAGGCCAAGCCGGCCTACGAGATCGTTAAGGGCATCGCCGAGAAGATGGGCTGGGGCCAGTACTTCCCCTACGAGAAGTGGGAGGACTGGGGCGAGGTCGCCATGAAGGGCGTGCCAATGAGTTTGGATGAGTTGAAACAGAGAGGCTTCTGGGCCGGCGAGGTGCGCTACAACCGCGTGCCGGATGGTCTGCCGACCCCTTCAGGCAAGATCGAAATCTATTCCAAGGATTACGAAAACGCCGGGCTCAACCCGTATCCGGAGTTCGTCGGTCGCTCGGTCATTCCCGACGACGACTATCCGCTACAGGTGACGCATTCGAAGTTCTCCATGCACTGCAACATCGTCACCCAGAACAACCCCTACCTGATGGAGGTCTGCGGCGAGAACTGGGTCGAGGTGAACAGCCAGGACGCCGCCAAGTACGGCATCCAAGACGGCGAGATGTGCATCGTGGAGAGCCCCAAAGACAAAATCGAGATCAGGGCCAAGGTTGTCGAAGGCCTCGTGCCCGGCTGCATTTCGATCCGCCACGGCCATGGCTTCGGCCATTGGGCCATGGGCTCGACCGCGAAGGGCAAGGGGGCGCATTCCAACAACCTGATGGATACCCATACCAATCCGGTCACCGGTGCCAACTGCTACAACGAATGCAAAGTCCGCATTCGGGCTGCGCGCTGAGGGGAGGAGAGAAACGCCATGCAACACGGCTTCTATTTCGACCACAAGCGCTGCGTCAAATGCCACGCCTGCGAAATCGCCTGCAAGACCTGGAACGAGGTCGAGATCGGCCCGCGCTGGCGCGAGGTGGTGAAAATCGAGAGCGGCAAGTTCCCCAACGTCAAGGCGATGAACGTCTCGATGGCCTGCATGCATTGCGGCGATGCGCCCTGCAGGAATGCCTGCCCGGTGACGGCGATTACCAAGCGCGCCGCCGACGGCATCGTCGTCGTCGATCAGGCGAAGTGCATCGGCTGCGGGTTCTGCGCCTGGGCCTGCCCGTTCAACGCGCCGCAGCTCTCGGCCACGGCCGGCAAGATGGAGAAGTGCAACTTCTGCCAGACGCCGGGCAAGGAGCGGCCCTTGGACATGCCGCGTGCCTGCGAGGAAATTTGTCCGACCGGCGCGATCAAATCGGGGTCGATGGTGGCTTTGGCCAACCAGGGTCGCGAGCGCGCCGCCGAACGCCTTGGCGGTTCGGGCTTTCCGGGCATGATCCTGAGTGCACAGCAACAGTTCGGCGGTGACTGACCTAGCCATGCAAATTGGGCTCGGATTGGCATGGTCCATGTTTTGGGCGCATACCGGCAGGCGGGCGGAACGGGCTGGCTAGGGTAGCCGAATCAATAGCTTGAACCTAGAATATGGCAATCAAGCGGGATAACCGCGGTGCCATAAAATCGGTACAGAGAGCGATCGTCGGGGAGACAACAATGGTTGCGATCAAAAAGAACGCCATATCGCCGCAGCGTAAGCGCACGCTGGATGCCATCAATCTGCGCGAGCCCGACCGGGTGCCCGTCGGCATGTGGGGGACGATCGAGGGTTATCTCAACCTGCGCCGCGGTCTCGGCATGGAAGTACACGAGAACCCGCGCAACTACCGCACGGGTTCGACCACCTGGACAACCGACGTCAGCTTCGAACTCGACATCGCCGAGAAGCTCGACCTCGATTTCGTCCGTATCTCCATCGGCCCCCCGGGCGGGTCGCCCGGTTTCCGGCCTGTCGCCGAAGGCGATTTTCCGTTCAAGCTCGACGTCAAACCGTCCGGCGATGAAGAGGTCAACGTCGACGAGTGGGGCGTGATCCGCAAGTTCACGCCGCACGAACACGGTAGCTATTTCGAGATGATCGGCTATCCCCTGTTCGACGCGACCAGCGCGCCGCTGGAAGAGGGCCTGAAAATTCTGGAGGCCTATCCCTGGCCCGATCCGAACGACGAATCGTGCTTTCACGACTCGCCGATTCCCGGCATGGACATGCGCACCTATTGCAAATACGTGCGCGAGGAAACGCCATTCGCCCTGATGGGGCAGGCCGGCCGCGGGGGGCTCTTCGAGCAGGCCAAATACATGGTCGGCTACGCCAAGATTTTCTCCGATTTCATCGAGGCGCCGGAGTTCCTCGAAGCGCTCCTGACCAAGCTCACCGATCTCGAGATCGCCTTCAACAAGGCGATGATCGATCGCATGGGTGAGTACCTCGACTGGATCCGCGTCAGCCCCGAGGACCTCGCCAGCGAGAAGACCGCCTTCCTGTCGCTCAAGATGTTCCAAAGGCAGTTGCTGCCGCACTACCATCGTGCCTGCATCGAGACCAAGGAGTACTTCCTGAAGAAGAACCCGAACGGTAAGATCCAGTTCCACAGCTGCGGCGCCATTCCGACCTCGTTCATGGAAGGGCTTTTGAGCGGAAAGCTCTCCAACGGCATGTCCTGCATCGACGGTTTCGACCCGGTCCAGCCGAAGGCGGCGCGCCATTCGGGGCCGCGCTCGAAGAAACTGATGCTCGGCGACCGCATGTTCTTCTACGGCGGCATCGACGTTCAGGAGACCCTGCCATGGGGTACGGAAGAGGACGTACGCAAGGAAGTGCGTCAGCGGATTTGGGAATTGGGCAAGGGCGGCGGCTACCTTTTGAGCTCGTCGCACCGTCTCGAACACGACGTTCCCGTCCAAAACACGCTTGCCATGATCGACGAGGCGCGGCAATACGGGGTCTATCCACTTCCGGACGAACCTCCCGAAGGCGCCGACGTGGGCGACGACTTGCCCGCCATGCAGCGCTAATCACCTGTTCCGGCTAAGAAAAACCCCGACGAGGACCGTGGAATGCCCCTGGTAATCGATACCGACAAAGAATTCGATCTCGAAGATCTCAAGCACGACATCGCGCAGACGCGCGCGACCGACCGCTGGAGTGACGCGCCGCCCGAGATCAAGGACCTGTTCCATGAATTGGAATGGAACATCATCGACGGCGAGCACACCGAGACGCAGGAGTTCATCCATTCGGCGCTCGGCCAGCAGATCGCGCCGCGCACGCTGATTTCCGGCCCGATGGCTACCGGCATCGCCGAGGTCGGCCGCCGTTTCAAGATGGACGAATACTTCCTGCCGGAAGTGATGATGTCGGCCAAGTGCATGCAGGCGGCGCTCGAAGTGTTGAAGCCCCTGATTGTCGCCGAGAAGACGGAAGAGATCGGCACGGTCGTGGTCGGTACCGTGCAGGGCGATTTGCACGATATCGGCAAGCGCATCGTCGGCATGATGCTGGAAGCCGCCGGCTTTACCGTTATCGACCTCGGCGTTACCGTGACGCCGGACCAGTTCATGGAAGCGATCGAAAAGTACAACCCGGTGATCGTCGGGTTTTCCGCGCTGCTCACCACCACCATGAACATGCAGTGGGAGACGCTGAAGCGCATCACCGCCGACGGCAAGCGCCAGGACCTCAAGGTGTTCGTCGGCGGGGCCCCGATCAGCCAAAACTGGTGCGACAAGATCGGCGCCGATGCCTACGCCATGGATGCCCTGATCGCGGTCGAGAAGGCCAAGGCCTGCGTCACCAACCTCGCCAACATGAAGGGCGGCGACCAGGAATTGCACGACGCGCTCGTGCAGTTGGACATCGAGCGAGATCGCGCCAAACTCGCTGCCGACAACGCTTGAGCGGAGACAACCTACAGCGACGAGGGCGATGACCACCAACGGACCCGCCATCAGCCGAGCGATACTGCCCTTGGCGGTGGCGGCTACGCTGTTGGCTATCGGATTGGCCGGCAAGCTCGGCTCCGCCTGGGGCTATGGTCTCTTCGTCGCCGCGATGACGTTGCTCGCACTCGGTGCCGGTGTTTTCGCCATCTACGCGTTTTCCCGGAGTGGCGATACGGGAACCCTGCAACGGATATGGTCCGCCGCCCTCAAGTGGGGGGCATGGGCCTACGTTTGGGCGGTCGCGGCGCTCGCCGGCTACTTCATCCATGAAGCCTTGGCCGGCCGCATCGAACTGGCTTGGGTTCTGTTCGGGCCCGCCGCGCTCGCCGCCATCGTCGCCGTCGACTGGGGCCTCTACCAAATCCTGGTGAAGAAGAACATGCCGACCTGGGGCCGGTTCGGCCATCTGGTCACCCGCGATGCCATGGACCCGGGCGCCATGCGCCAAACCTTCGTCGACGATGTCGTGCTGCATCGCAGCCTGTTCGCCGTAAGCCGCTTCCGCTGGCTTCGCCATACCCTGATCTTTTGGGGCTTCGTGCTGATGTTCGCGGTCGAACTGCTGGCGGTATTGGTGCGCGAGGCTTGGCCCGCCTTCGGTGGGCGCGACGTTTGGGATGCCCCCGGCCATCCGCTCCGTCTCGTCTTCGATTTCGCCTACGACTTCACCGGCACCATGATCGTCGCCGGCTGCATCCTCGCGCTCATCTGGCGCATCCTCGTCAACGGCAAGCCCGAGCAGAAATTCGCCGATACGCCGAGCACGCTATTCCTGCTGTTCGTCGCCGCCAGCGGCTTCGTATTGGAGGGACTTCGGCTGGCCGCGCTGCCTCCCGATCCGGCTCACTGGGCGTCGTTCCTCGGCTACGCCATCTCAGGCCTGATGCCGGCGGAAGGCGTCAGCGCAACCCTTACCCAAGCACTCTGGTACATTCACGTGTTCGGGTCCTGCGCCTTCATCGCCTACGTTCCGGCCAAGCGGCTGGTGCATTCCTGCGCCACGCCAGTGGGCCGGCTGATGAACTCGCAAAAAGGCCTGATGGCCCGCAAACGGATGGCTTCGCTCGGCGGCCTCATGGCCGGAAGCGGCAAAGAGTGATACGCTCCCGCCTTGACCCGGAAACCCTGTCATTGGACATTTATGGCCGTGCACTGGTGATGCAACGGTGATGAAATGCCAAAGCTGAAACAGGTGTTGCCGGCGGGGGGCGGGGGCCATCTTCATGCGCTCCTCGATTTGGAAGTGGTCGCGGTGCGGTTGAATACCGGCGCGCCGTGTTCAAGCCATGCCGGTCCGTTCGAGACCTGGCCGGGCGAGGGGGACAACGTGCGCCAGTGGTTCGTTCTTGAAAACGGCAAGGCGGTGGCAATCGACGAACGGCCGGGCGAAGATCCAGCTTTTCCAGTGGTGGATTACAGTAGCGCGGAGTGAGACGAAGAAAATATGGATTGGAATCAACTTCGCGTTTTCGCCACGGTGGCCGAGGTCGGCAGCTTTACCGGCGCCGGAAAGGTGCTCGGCTTGAGCCAGTCCGCCGTCAGCCGGCAGATCAGCACGCTCGAAAGCGATCTCGGCGTCATGCTGTTCCGGCGTCATGCCAGCGGCATCGTGCTGACCGAACCGGGTGTCGAATTGCAGCAGGCAGTCGCCGATATGTCGTCGCGCCTGGCGCTCGCCACCGGACGCATCAACGAATACCGCGACACGCCGGAAGGACCGCTTCGCATCACCACGACGGTGACGTTCGGTTCGGCCTGGCTGAGTGCGCGCATGAATACGTTCCTGGAGACCTATCCCGATATCTCGGTGTCGCTGCTGCTGGTCGACAATCTCGAACTCGATCTCGGCCGCGGCCAGGCCGACGTCGCCATCCGTTTTACCCGCCCGACCCAGCCCAATCTGGTGCAGCGCAAGCTGATGAGCATGCACTACCACATCTTCGCGTCGGAGGAGTACATCGCCGCCAACGGCTGTCCCAAGACGGTCGACGATCTGGACGAGCACCGCATCATCGTCTACGGCGAAGACGTGCCGGCGCCGGTCGACAACATCAACTGGTTGCTCAATGTCGGTCGACCGGAGGGCAAGCCGCGCACGCCGGCACTCCGGGTCAACAGCGTTCACGGCATCTACCGCGCCGTGCTGAGCGGCCTCGGCATCGCGGCGCTGCCTTATTACCTGAGCGACGAATCGCCGAAGTTGGTCGAGATCCTGCCGGAACTCTGCGGCCCCAGCATGGATGCCTATTTTGTCTATCCGGAGGAATTCCGCCATTCCAAGCGCATTGAGGTGTTGCGTGACTTCCTGCTCGACGAGGTCAAGGCCTACAAGCACATTCACAAGGCGGATGCGACATGACGGCGGCGCCGGTCCGTGCCAAGGCGGGCCCGTATGTCGTCGACGTGGTGGCCGGCCAGGAATATCTCTGGTGCCATTGCGGGCGCAGCCGCACCCAGCCCTGGTGCGACGGCGCGCACGCCGGCACCGGCATCGAGCCGATCGCCTTCGTCGCACCGATCAGCGCCGACTTTCACATGTGTGGATGCAAGCAGTCCGATAACAAACCGTTCTGTTTCGGCAACTGCCGGGGGCACCATCGTTTGCTGGAGACTTCTGCCGGGGGCGGGCGCATCTGATGGCATCGAAGCGCGCGTACAGGGTCGTTGTCCGCCACAATCTGGTGGCCGCGGTCGAGAGCATCGATGTTGCGCCCGAGGTCGAACTGGCCGAAGACAATCTCAGCGTCACCTTGAAGCTGGCCGAGAACTTCCGCACCAACGGCAATATCGACGGCAACTATCTTTTCGCCGGCATCAACAAGGCCAAGGACTTCGCACTGGTCGCCCTGGATTTCGTCAAGAAGCTGACGGAGAAGTCGGAGCAAGGGTTGGCAGAGCACAACTTCTTCGCCGAGCCGACGTGGGCCAATCCGTCGCTCATTGGCAAACAAAAAATGCAACATTAAGGTGGTAGTTTCCTCGCGTACGAGGCCTACATGACCAGTGACGCACCCCTGAGAACGCTCTACCTTCTGCGCCATGCGAAATCGTCGTGGCAGGACAAGGCACTTGCCGATTTCGATCGGCCGCTGAACAAGCGTGGCCTGCAGGCGAGGGTCGATATCGCGCAATACATGGAGCGAATGGACTATTTTCCGGAGGTCATCCTCTGCTCGACGGCGAAGCGGGCGGTAATGACGCTGGAGACTGTCCGCCAAGCCGCCGGTTCCGCCTGCGAGGTCATCATGGACGAGGGGCTCTATCTTGCCGATCCGAAGGCGCTGGCACACCGGGTCTCGGAAATGCAGCCGAAGCACCGTTCCATGATGATGATCGGCCACAATCCCGGCATGCACATGCTGGCCTTGGCGTTGACCGCACCGTCGGAGGCGCAGGCCTTCAGCATGCTTCAGTTGAAATATCCGACGGCGGCGCTTTGCGTTCTGCAGTCCGCCCAGGAGACTTGGAAGCCGGTTGTACCGAACAGCTACCGCTTGGCCGATTTTGTGCTGCCCAGGGAATTGGCCGCGGCTTGAGGCTTGCCTTCGGCGGGTGCCGATGCGCTCTCGCTGTCATCGTTGAGAATGCGCATTGCCGCACCATCCAGGTCTTCGAACTGACCCGATTTAAGCGCCCAAATGAACGCCGCCAGGCCAACGACGCCGAGGCCCAACGCGATCGGGATCAGGAAGACCAAAGCCTCCATCGGTTACGCCGCCTTGGCCAGCCGAAGACGCATGGCGTTCAGCGTCACCAGCAGCGATGAGGACGACATCGCGATAGCCGCGACCAGCGGGGTCGCAAACCCAAGCACGGCGATCGGCACGGCCAGCAGATTGTAGCCCACCGCCAACACCATGTTCTGCCGGACCAACCGGTTGGTCCACCGCGATATCCGGATGCTACTCAGCACGGGCGCCAGATGTTCGCCCTGGAACACGAAATCAGCCGCCGTCTGCGCGATGTCGGTAGCGCTGGCCGGCGAGATCGATGCGTGTCCGGCCGCCAAGGCCGGCGCGTCGTTGATGCCGTCGCCGACCATCAAAACTTTTCGGCCGTCACCGCCGAGACGTTCGATGAGGGCGATTTTGTCGGTTGGCAGACATTCGGCATGCCAATCTTCGATTCCAAGCGACCGCGCCGTTTCCGAAACGACCGCGCGCCGGTCGCCGGATATCAGCACCACCCGAAAACCTCTGGCGTTGAGTTTGCCGATGATCTCCGCGGCGTCGCTCCTTGGACGGTCGATGAAGGCGAAGCGCACTGGTGCGTCGTCGCCCCATCGGAACCAAATCTCGGGGCCGGCGGAGCCGGCCTCATCCGTATTTCCGGCGCTGCCGACCCAGTCGCGAGAGCCGAGCTTGGCCGGGCGCCCCGCGACTGTCCCCCTCAGGCCGCGGCCGGGAACCTCCTCGACCTCGACCACATCCATCGACGCACCAGCGACGCCGCCCGCCAGGGCGCGCGACAGGGGATGGCGGCTCATGCCCGCCAGGGCGGCGGCGGCCGTGAGCGTATTGGCATCGATACCCTGCGGCGGAACCAGCGAGAGCGCGCCCGTCGTCAGGGTTCCGGTCTTGTCGAAGACCACTGTGTCGATATCGGCCAGACGCTCGAACGCGTCCCCCGATTTGACCAGGACGCCCAAGCGGAATAGCACGCCCGACGCGATCACCTGGACCACCGGCACGGCAAGCCCGAGCGCGCAGGGGCAGGTAATGATCAGCACGGCGACGGCATTGAGCAGCGCGATCTCCGCGCTTGCGCCCTGCCATAGCCACCAGCCGAGAAACGTCGCCAGTGCCAGCAGGTGGACGGCCGGCGCGTAAGTCCGCGCGGCCCGGTCGGCGATGCGGACGAAGCGCGCGCGGTTCTGCTCGGCATGCTCGATCAGCCGCACGATCTCGGCCAGCAAGGTCGCATCGCCGCTGGCGCTGGCCTCGATGATCAGAGGCACCGACAAGTTCAGCATGCCGGCAAATATCTGCTCGCCCGAGCGGACCGGACGCGGCGCGGTTTCGCCGGTGACCAGGCTCGTATCCAATTCGGAGATTCCCTCGGCGATCCGGCCGTCGACCGGGACGCGGCCGCCGGCGGTGACCAGGACCCGGCTTCCGGGCGCGACGTCGCTCGGCGGCACGGCGCGCTGCGTGCCATCCGGATCGATCACCACTGCGGCCTCGCCGGTCAGTCCGATCAGGTGTTCTGCCGTCTCGCGCGCCTTGGCACGAGCCCTGAAATCGAGGTAGCGCCCGATCAGCAGGAAAAACACGAGGCCGAAGGTGGCATCGAAATAGGCATGCTCACGGCCCAAGACGGTCTGGTGCAGGCTGGTGGCGGCGGCCAGAACGACGGCGAGTGAGATCGGCACGTCCATATTCATGCGCCCGGCCCGCAGCGCCGCCACGGCGGAGCGGAAGAACGTCGAGCCCATACTCGCCTGCCGAGCCCGCAATTGGCCGTACGCGTTGACGGGGCGGTTTATCGAACTGTTGAGTGGAGCCAGGGCAACCTGGTCGTCGCCTGTGACGGTGTCTACCGCATCGGCGCGCTGGTGGTGATCGATGCGGCCGGCAACGATATAGACGACCTGCTAGAGGTCGGCATCCGCGGGCGCGTTACGCGCGTGACGCCCGAGGGCGACGCGGCGGTCGACTTCCTGCACCGTGACGATGCCGCGATGCATGTGCTGCGCGATCTGGCTGGCGGCTGAATCCGGCCCGACTCAGACGTCGCGGGCGAGCGGTAGGTTGACCAACAAGTTCTGCGGCTTAAGGCGGACCCGTCCGGCCTCGGTCATGGCGAGACCGAGATAGACCGGGCGTCCGGCGACATCGCTCCGCATCACCGCCGGATCGTCGAATTCGAGGCGGAAGAGAGTGAGCAGTCGGGTCATGCGATCCTCGGAAACCGTCTCACCCCGGTAAAGGTCGTCGAGCAGCGCGCTTGCCTCGGCGTCGAGGCCGAGATGCCAGACCCAACGTGCGTCGTTGATCTCGGGGACCGGCTGGATGCGGACAGAGACCGAGAGAAAATGGCGCACCCAGCCCTCCAGCACCCGGCAGAGCGCATCGAGGCCGTGGCGCCCGAAACTGAGGTCGAGCACGTAGTCGAAGGATTCGTTCCGCGGCCAGTAGTTTTCGGCGGTCTCGGGCAGCAGAACGTCGAGCGTCGCCGAGCGTGTCTCCATTCCGCTTTCGCGGACCAGCCGGCCGAGGCTTCCCATGCCGCCGGCGCGACCTATCCGCTCGACCGTCTCGAAATCGCCAAGCAGGATGGCGCCCTGTTCGATGGTGGCGCGCTGTTCACGGAACATCAGCTCACCGGCGCGGGCACGCATGGGATCGGTGTTGGCGTCCAGTTGGGCGCGCGCCGCCAGTTGCGCCATGGCGTCGATGAACACCGCCGGCACGCCGACGGCACCGGAGCGGAACAATCCCAGGTAACAGGCCTCGACCGTACCGGCGGCAATCAGCCGGTCGCGGAAGTCGAGCAGCACACCGTAGTTTTCGCGCGCGTCCGCGTCGGCCATGGCGGCAATCTCATCAGACGTTACCGGCCGCGCTGGCTCTGCCAACAGGCGCGCATGCAGGGCGCGCTCGGCGTCGCAGGACTCGGCCACCGGTGCCACCTCCGGCCGCTGCCACAGCAGTTTCAAGTAGTCATCGGTGACGGCGAGCCAGCCGGCTTGGTCCCGCGCAAGCAGGCGGTAGCCGGAATTCGGCCAAAGTTCGGGGCGGTCGGGGTTTATGGCCGGTGCCTCAGTTGTGGCCGCTGATCTCGGCGTGCAGCGGCTTGGTCTCCTCGAACTTCTTCATCTGTTCGTCGGAGGCCTTCTGCTGGTGGTTCGCCTTCCACTCCGAATAGGGCATGCCATAGATGGCTTCGCGTGCCTCGTCGTCGGTCATCTCCACGCCGCGCGCCTCGGCCTCGGCCAAATACCATTTCGACAGGCAATTCCGGCAGAACCCGGCGACGTTCATGATGTCGATGTTCTGCGCGTCGGTGCGCTTCTGGAGATGCTTGATCAGGCCGCGAAAGGCGGCGGCTTCCAGCTCAACTCGCGTGCGGTCGTCCATGATTCCTCCCGGTTTAGCGTGTGGATACGCTGGGTCTTCATATAGTCCGTCTTAGCCGGCCTGACCAGTGCGGCCCGGTCAGTCGCAGTCGAAGCGTTTGACGAAGGTCTCGAGCATCTGATGGGCGAAGCGCGCCGCCGCCGTTGCCGAGTAAGGACCCGGCCCGGCGTCAGCCGCCGATCGAGCGGCCAACGGCGTCCTTGAATTCCTGCGACCGGGCGGAGGCATTGTGCGAAGCGCCCGGAACCTCGATGAACTCGGCCTTGATGCCGCGCGCATTGGCCTGCTCGACGTAGCCTTTCGCGATCACCGATTTCGTATTGGTGTCCTTTTCGCCGGTGACGGCGACGATTTCCGCCCCTGCCGGTATGCCGGCGACGAAGTCGTGCGGCGACAGGCTCCAGGTCCAGGTGTTGGTGCCGCGGCGCTGGGTCCGCCATTCCGGTACGTTGCAGGGACAGGCGGCGAGCACCACGGGGTCGACCAGCCCGGGATGCTTTCCGAGGATGACGGCGGAGATCGCGGACCCGCCGGAATGTCCGGCCAGAACCACGCGCTCCGCCTTGTAATGCGCCTTCAGCGTGGCGATCGCGGCTGCCACCGTGGCGATTACGTCGGCGCGGTAGCCATCGCCGCTGCGATACCCATCGCCGCTGGAGTGATTATCGTTCTTGTCGAAGTAGCCCGGCCGGATCAGGCCGACGGCAACGACGCCGTCGCGGCCGAAGGTCTTGGCCGTCTTGTAGAGGTAGTCCGATGGGCCGCCGCTGGAGCCGTCACCGTGAATGAAGATGACGAGCTTGGTTTTCTCGGCTGGTTCACCATAGGCTTGAATTACAAGGCATTCCTCGCCGGCCTTGACGCGGGTGCGGTTGTCGGCGGCGCAGTCTGCCGCGCGGGCGGGCGCCGCCAAGGCCAGCGCCGACAGAAACAGGCAGAGTCCAAGCGATCGCATCGCCGCTACCTCCAATGAATGGATGGATCGGAGGTTAACCTAACGCTTGATGGCGCGCCAGCCGATGTCGCGGCGGCAGAAGCCCTCCGGCCACTCGATCCTGTCGACCGCCTCGTAGGCCTTCTTCTGCGCGTCCTTGACGGTTTTCGCCAAGGCAGTGACGTTGAGTACGCGTCCGCCCCGGGCGGTGATGCGGCCGTCGGCTTCGCGTTTGGTGCCGGCGTGGAAGACGACGACGCCGTCGACTTCGCCGGCGGCATCCAGCCCCTTGATCTCGGAGCCCTTGTCGTAATTTCCGGGATAGCCCTTGGCGGCCATCACCACGCTCAAGGCCGCGTCCGCATGCCACTCGAGTTTCACCTTGTCGAGCCGGCCCTCGGCCGCGGCGAGCAGCAGTTCGAGCGCATCGGATTTCAACCGCATCATCATCGGCTGGCATTCCGGGTCGCCGAAGCGGCAGTTGTACTCGATCAGTTTCGGCCCCGCCTTGGTGATCATCAGCCCGGCGTAGAGTACGCCCTGGAACGGCGTGCCCTCGGCCGCCATGCCATGGATGGTCGGCTCGACGATACGCGCCATGACGTCCTTGATCAGCTTGTCGTCGAGCACGGGGGCCGGCGTATAGGCGCCCATGCCGCCGGTGTTGGGGCCTTCGTCGCCGTCGTGGGCGGCCTTGTGGTCCTGGGCGCCGACCAGCGGCAGCGCGCGCTCGCCGTCGACCAATGCGAAGAAACTGGCTTCCTCGCCTTCCATGAATTCCTCGATCACCACTTCCGCGCCCGATTCGCCGAAGGCGCCTTCGATCATCATGTGGTCGATGGCGGCGTAGGCTTCGTTTTCGTTGCGGCAGAGAATTACGCCCTTGCCGGCAGCGAGGCCGTCGGCCTTGACCACGATGGGCGCGCCGTGCGCGCGGATGTATTCCTTGGCGGCGTCGCATTCGTCGAAGCGGGCGTACTCGGCGGTCGGAATGTCGTATTTGGCGCAAAGGTCCTTCATCATGCCCTTCGAACCTTCGATCATGGCCGCCGCCGCCGACGGGCCGAAGGCGGTGATGCCGGCCTCGCGCAAGCGGTCGGCCAGGCCTAGGACCAATGGGCCTTCCGGGCCGACAACGACGAAATCGATCTTGTTGTCCTGGGCGAAGGCGACGATGCCGTCGAGGTCGTCGGCGGCGATGGCGACGCATTCGGCGACACTGGCGATGCCGCCGTTGCCCGGCGCACAGAAGAGCTTCTTGCACTTCGGTGACTTCGCGATGGCCCAGGCCAAGGCATGTTCGCGTCCGCCCGAACCGACCACCAGAACCTTCATGGCAAACCTCGCTCCCTAGTTACCCGACCTCAGCCATCGCGCTCGGTTCTGCCCGAAATCCCACTTGTCCGGCAAGGTGTTTGTTATACTCTGCTACTGTAACCATGATTGATGATCAGTCTACTGCAAACCCGGCCATGAGCTCGGCCACCGGGCCGGAGCACAATCTACCTGTCTTTGCCGTCTCGGAGATCTCCCAGGCGCTGAAAACGACGGTGGAGCGGACGTTCCAGCGCGTGCGCGTGCGGGGCGAGGTCTCCGGTCTCAAACGTGCAGGTTCGGGCCATTTGTATTTCTCGCTCAAGGACGAGAACGCTGTGCTCGACGGTGTGTGCTGGCGCGGCACACTGGCATCGACCCGCGTGCAGCCAGAGGACGGCATGGAGGTCATCGTCACCGGACGGCTGACCACCTATCCGGCGC
>JAYOXJ010000005.1:11329-29061 GCA_038152725.1 Rhodospirillaceae bacterium | reverse complement strand
GGCCGAGCGTGCGCCCTGGTTCGGCATCGGCGCCAATACCATCAACTTCGCACCCGGCGCCGATTCGCCCATGCCCGGCGACCAAGGCCTGCACGTCATCCCGGCACATCCGCACAACTGGTCCGTGGAAGTTCTGGCCGAAACCGGCGGCATCGGCTTTGTCACAATGCTTGCCGCGATTGGCGCGGCAATGCTCCGCATGCTCAAAGGGTTCCGGCATACCGGCCGGACCGGCTTCGTCGTCGCCATCGCCATCGTCACCGGATATTTCGCGTCGGGGCTATTCAATTTCTCCTATTGGTCGGCCTGGTGGCAGGTCAGCTTCTTCGTCACCACGGCACTGGCACTGGCGTTGCCGGCGGAGGGAGAAAAGCCCGCCTGAGGTTGGTGGCACGGGCCGGAGTTGATTGTCGGCGCGGTTTCCCGCCAAATACCCCCACCCGTTTCGTCCGCGAGTCCGATGCACACATTTGCCGCCCTTCCGACCTGGTCTGAGCTCGCCGCCGCACTGGCCGCGGACCGGCCGATCGAGACCGACATCGCAATGCCGTGGACCGGCGCCAACACCTTCGTCGCCTGGTTCGCCGGTGCCGCCGGCGCCCTCGGCACGGTCGCGGCATGGTGGTCGCGCACCCACGGCGGCCAGCGGCCACGGGTGTGGCTACCCGACTATTTTTGCAACTCGGCCACAACGCCGATGCGCGCCGTCGGTATCGAGCCGACGTTCTATCCCATCGACCCCTCCCTCGCCCCGGACTGGCAAGCCTGCCGAGCTTTGGCTGCCGGAGAAACGCCGCCCGACTTGTTCGTTCTGGTCCACTATTTCGGCGCCGCCGGCGCCGGCACCCAGGCGGCCGCCTTCTGCCGCGAGACCGGCGCCTTCTTGATCGAGGACGCGGCGCACGTACTGACACCGGTGGGCGGCATCGGCAACTTCGGTGACTTCACCATCTACAGCCAGCACAAGACCATGCCCGTGCCGGACGGCGCGCTGCTGCTGGCGCGCGACCCGGCCAAACTGCCTGGCGGCGATTTGCTCGCCGCCATCTCCGCCGACTGGCCATCCGCAAGCCCTTTGGCCTGGATTATCAAGCGCGGACTGCAGAAGGCGGCGCCCGTCGCGGCACTGGCACGGCGCGTGCGCAGCCTGCCAGGCTTCGAGATCGACCAGGTGCCGACGGCGGCGGTGCGACAGTGCCGTGCCAGCGCCGCCGGCTGCGCCCTGATCGGCCGCGCCGGCAAGACGCTCCGCGAGATCGCGCAAAGCAAGACGGCGAGGGCCGAGTCCTGGCGTTCGGTGCTGGCAGCCAGCACGAACGAACGTCCCATCTTCAGTTCCGCGGCAGAGGGAGAGGCGCCCTATCGCTTCGTCCTGCAATGCGCCGACCGCGCCGTCGCAGCCGCGCGCTTCGATGCACTGCGCCGGCAGGGTGTCGCCGTCGAGACTTGGCCAGACCTACCCCCCGAAGTAACGGTCAGACCGGAACGACACCGCACCGCCATCGAACTCAGAAGCACACTGCTGTTTCTGCCGGTGCACGGAACCGGCTTCGAGCGCCTGCCCGACATCGTCGCGACGATGTGAGCGCCCGGGTTAGCGTTTGTAGATCCGCAATTCCGGCAACGGCACGATGAACTCGCCACCGCCGTCCAGGTAGCGGGCGTGATTACGCATGATCGGCTCGGCGAAGTTCCAGGCCAGGATGACGACGGCGTCGGGTTTCCGCTCGTAGAGCGCGCTCGAGGGCAGCACCGGGATGTGCATGCCGGGCGAGTAGAGCCCCTGTTTCAACGGGCTGTCGTCGACGATGAAGTCGATGACGTCGGGGCCGATGCCGAAATGGTACATCAGCGTCGTCGCCTTGGCCGGCGCACCGAAGCCGGCGACCGACTTGCCGGCCTGCTTGAGCTCGGCCAGGCGCCGGGTCAGCTCCGACTTGAGGGCGTCGATCTTGGCGCCGAAGCCCTTCAGCGTCTCCGCGCGGTCGAGGCCGAGCCGGCGCTCCTCGGCGATGCGTTCCGCCACCGACGCCGCGACGGCATGCGGGCCGCCGGCGCGCTGAGCCGTGGCGCGCAAGCTACCGCCGTGCGAGCCGACGCGTTCGGCGGCGATCAGTTCCAAGCCATGGCGCGCGAGAAAGCGGACCAACGGCGCGACCGAGTGGTAGGCCAGGTGCTCGTGGTAGATGGTGTCGAACAGCGTTTTCTCGTAGACATCGACAAGATACGAGACCTCGAACACGAAGACGCCGTCGGGTGCGAGCAGCGCCGCCACGCCGTCTGCGATGTCGGCGAGATCGTCGGCATGCGCGAAGACGTTGTTGGCGGTGATCACCTGGGCCGGTCCGCGGTCGGCCAGGATGTCGCGGGCGAGCTTGGCGGTGAAGAAGGTGGCCAGGGTCTCGATGCCGGCCTCGGTTGCCGCCTTGGCGATGTCGCGGGCCGGATCGACGCCGAGCACGGAGAAGCCCAAGCGCCGGAACTGTGCCAGCAGGGTGCCGTCGTTGGAACCGATGTCGAGGGCGAGGTCGCCGTCGACGTCGGGCGCGTAGCGCTCCGTCACTTGTTCGGCATAGTCGGCGAAATGCTGCACGAACACCGGAGACGTGCCCGACACATAGACGTAGTTTCCGAACAGCACTTCCGGATCGACCACGTCGAGCAACTGGACGTGGCCGCAATCGTTGCAGAAGAAGACGTCGAGCGGAAAAGTGGCTTGCGGTGCGCTCAACTCAGCCGCGCCGACGAAGGCGTTGGCCGGCGGCGTCGGCGCCAGCGACAGCACCTCGGTCAACTGCGTTGAGCCGCACAGCCGGCAGTCGGTCCGTCGGATGCAGAGCGCCGAGCTCAATCTTTTTTCTCGCCCCGGCTCTGGGCCTCGCCCGGCTTCCAGGATGTCCAGCCCTCGGTCGGCACGAAATCGACGCGCACCACGTCGGCCTCGTAGGTGGCCTGGTCGCGCGGGTTGCGCCCCAGCGTCAGGAACACGGTATCGACCGGGAAGCGCATGCCGTGATCGACCATCGGCGGCGTGAACACCATCTCACCCTCGTTGACGACGATGACGGCGGGCTCGGCCGTGGAACCGGTCGGCCGGTGCAGGTATTCGAGCTGGCCGGAAATGACGTAGCAATAGTGCCAGTCGGTCTTGTGGTAATGGTTGGCGCGGATCGAGCCGGCCTTCGATTCAATCATCACCGCCGAGCGCATCATCTCGTCGACCAGGGGTTGGATCTTGCCGCGCGCGTCGATGAACGGCTTTTCCAATTTGACCACGCCATGGGCCGGCCAGCTGGCCTTTTCTTCCTCGGTCACCGGGGGGATACCGACGGGCGGTTTATCTGTTGGGCTCATCTGCTGATTCGATCCAATTCTTGCCGGGATTTAATTTCGCCTGGGGCCGCAGCCCTAGGGAAATAGGTTGTAGCGAACGATACAATAAATTGCCCTCACGCCGTCTTTCCAGCCAATCTTCTTGCCTTCGGTAAAGGTGCGCCCAGCGTAGCTGATGGCGACTTCGAAAATCCGGATCGGCGGGCGGATGCGCGCGATTTTGGCGGTCAATTCCGGTTCCACGCCGAACCGCTTTTCGCAGATGACGATTCCGGCCAGCACTTCTCGGCGGAACACCTTGAAACAGGTTTCCATGTCCGTGAGGTTGAGATTGGAGAACATGTTGGACAGCAGCGTCAGCACCTTGTTGGCGATGCTATGCCAGAAATAGAGTAGCCGGTAACTGTTCCGGCCGGCGAACCGCGAGCCGTAGACCACATCCGCCTTGCCGGACACAATCGGTTCGAGCAGGACCGGGTAATCGGCCGGGTCGTATTCAAGATCGGCGTCCTGGATCAAAACGATATCGCCCGTCGCCTGGGCAAATCCGGTCGACAGCGCCGCACCCTTGCCAGCATTTTTGGCGTGACGGAATAGCCGGATGCGTGGATCGGCGACGGCCAGCCGCTCGGCGATGGCGGCGGAGCCGTCGGCGGAACCGTCGTCGACGATGACCACCTCGATTTGCAGGCCCAGGGCATCGGCCCCGACCACCCGCGATACGATGGTCTCCAGCGTTTGTTCCTCATTATAGCAGGGGATGACGACGGAGAGAGTTTTCATCGGGACGACCAACCGAGTTGTTTCACGTCGGGCCGGCGTATTCTGCTGCGTGTCGGCCGCGGCATTCCGCAGGCTTGGTAAATGATTGATGCCACCCTGGCAACCAATTCACTGCTGACACATCGCGAGGTACCGCCGCCGACGGCCCAGATAGGCGAGATCCAACGCCCCCTCGGCAGTGAGCCTCTGGTAGGTGCGGGGTGCCGAAAGATCGACATGGTCGGCGAATAGGGCGAGACGATTGGCACCGGCTCGGTTGCGGCCGCGGATGCCGGAGCGGCAGAGCAGATATCGCTCGGCGATGATCTCCAGCGCTGCTGCCGATATGTGGTCGATGCCGCCGAAGGCGTAGGCGTACCAATCCACCGGACGCGAGATCGCCGCCTCGATGCGCGCTCCCGATTCGAGGATTTCCCGGCGCAGCTCGTCGCCGGCCAGCGACGACAACGCGCGATGCGTCATGCCGTGCGCGCCGATGGCATGGCCGGTGGCGGCCAAGTCGCCGATTTCCTGCCAATTCATCAGCCGCAGGCGCCCCATCGAGTTGGCGTCAGTGAAGTCCCGGCGGACGACGTTGGCACGAACAGCCGCGAGTTGAGCCTCTGCATCGAGGTCGACCAGACCGGGGCAGACGAAGAACACCGCCTTGACGCCGTACTTGGCAAGCACGCTCGCCGCCAGCTCATGATTGCCGGCGAAGCCATCGTCGAAGGTCAACAAACAAGGCGCCGGCGCGGTTGACTTCACCGGCGTGTCGCCGGCGATCCAGCGCGCCGCCGCGTCGGGGGAAAGCAGCGCGTCCCGGCCGGCGAGATGGGCAACCAAGTCCTCGAATGCCGACCGCTCCGCCGGAGTGACGTCGTGAAAAATCAGGATGCGGAATCCGATGGGCACACCGGTGACCGCCTCGGCGAGTTTGGTTGCCGCCGATGTCGTACGCGCGAATGCTAGTCTCAGATTCATCGACCAAACCTAATCGGGATGCCCGGCAAAGGCTGCCGGTTTCCACTTCTTTCTACAACCGGCACGTCGGTCCGGTCCAGGGCCGGGGTGCGCGAGGTCCGCAAACGGCGATGTAAATCGCACGTCCTCGACGCGGTCACGGATAAAATATTAACGCGCCGGGCTTGAGCCCCGCTTGCCCGAAACCCGTCCGTCGACAGGATGACCGGGAATCCCCGTCGCGTGCCGGTAATCGGCGGCGCCGGTTATGTCTGCTTGCATGTCGCCAAGGCAATGGCCGCTTCCGGCGCCGATCCGGAGGACGCGATCGGCGAGGACCATAACCTTGAAGCTCGCCTGATCCCGTTGGTACTCGAGGCTGCCAGACGTGAGCTCGGCCGGCGGCCTCGGCGCACCCAACCGGAAGTCCGGATCACCGATGCCTGAAATTGGCAGAACTGCGTGCGGTGCGATGGCGACGCAGTCCGGCTCAGGCGCCGGTGCCCTCGATCTGCCGGCGCATCGCCTCCAAATCAGCGGCGACCATTTCCGTGACCAGTTCGCGGAACGTGACCTTGGGCTTCCAGCCGAGTTTCGCACGCGCCTTGCTCGAATCGCCGTTGAGCTTGTAGAGCTCGGCCGGCCGGTACAGCGACGGGTCGATTTGGATGAGAAGGCGGCCGGTCTTCGCATCGACGCCAGTCTCGCTATCTCCCGAGCCATGCCATTCGATCTTGTAGCCGGCCTCCGCGAAGGCAAGCTCGGCGAACTGCCGCACGGTGTGGCTTTCGCCGGTGGCGATCACGTAGTCGTCTGGGTCCGGCTGCTGCAGCATCAGCCACATCGCCTCGACGTAATCGCGGGCATGGCCCCAGTCGCGCTCGACGTCGATATTACCGAGATAGAGTTTGTCCTGGCGACCGTACTTAATCGCCGCGATGGCACGGGTGATCTTGCGTGTGACGAAGGTCTCGCCGCGAACCGCGCTCTCGTGGTTAAACAGGATGCCGTTGGAGGCATGGATGCCGTAAGCCTCGCGATAGTTGATCGTCATCCAGTAGGCGTAGAGCTTGGAGACCGCGTAGGGGCTGCACGGGCGCATCGGGGTTGTTTCGCTCTGCGGGCTCTCGACGGTGTTGCCGTACATCTCCGACGTCGACGCCTGATAGAACCGGGTCTTCTTCTGCATGCCGAGGATGTTCAGCGCCTCGAGCAGCCGGAGTGTGCCGAGGGCGTCGGCGTTGGCCGTGTACTCGGGCGTTTCGAAACTGACATAGACGTGGCTTTGCGCCGCCAGATTGTAGATCTCCGTCGGCTGGCACTTCTGGATGATGTGCAGCAGCGCCGCCGTGTCGGTCATATCGCCGTAATGCAGATAGAGCCGGGCATCGTCGACGTGGCGGTCGACATAGAGATGGTCGATGCGTCCCGTATTGAAGGACGACGAGCGCCGCTTGATGCCGTGCACTAGGTAGCCCTTGTTCAGCAGGAACTCGGTGAGCAGAGCGCCGTCCTGGCCGGTAATGCCGGTGATCAGCGCGACTTTTTTGTCCATGGGGTCAAATTCCGAAAATTGCTGTGGGCAGGTGAAACGGATGCGCCGGCGCCCTCAGGAAGCCGGCGTGACATCATAATGATAGGTGTCCGGGTTTTCATTCGAATAGGCTTGCGACTTCATCAACAGGTAATCCGTCTCGACGGCAAACTTGATGTGGTGCGCGTGGTTGACCCGAAGCAGGGTGCCTTCCCTGGCATGCAGGGTGACGAACTGTTGGCGCTTGGTTTCGATGTTTTCGATGGTGATATCGGCCTGACCGCGCGTCACGAAGAAGAACACCACGGTCTCGCGATGGTAATGCTGGCCCATCACATGGCCGGCGCCCATGGTGCCGTAGGCGAGCGACTCCCAATGGCCGGCGTTCACCGCCTCGATGAAGGTGCCGCGCGCATCGGCGCGCTCGAATACCGGCGCGATCACGGTGACCGAATCACTTTCCATCAAGCTGACATGCCCCAACCCCGTAACCCGTCCGACCGCGATGATTCACGCCCTGCCGGGCTCGAAATAAATCCCGAACCGCGCCCCGCCCCGAGCGTTTCCGCCGTGTGCCGGCAGGCCAGCACCGCCGCCGCCGTTTTAAAATACGTGCTTGGTTGATACAAGGAATAGTCTAAGACTGGAAGGCCGGTCCTGGCGGACGCTCGACGGCACGCCCATCGGAACGGGCAAACTTCGGAGTACTCTCTCTTGACGCGACTTCGGGCGGGCTTGATCGGCGCTGGGTACGGGCAACGCGTGATCGCTCCGGCGCTATTGCACACGGATCGGTTCGAGATCGCGAACGTCGCCGCCGGCAGTCCGGAAAGCGCCAGCACGATGGCCGCCGCGCTCGACGTCGCGAAGCATGCCGGCGATTGGCGGGACATCGTCGCCGATGCGGATGTCGACGCCGTCTTCATCGCCGTGCCGCCGCCTTTACAGCCGGAAATCGCGCTCGCGGCAATTGCCGCCGGCAAGGCGGTCTGGTGCGAGAAGCCGCTGGCTTCGGAACTCGGCAGTGCCGCGCGCATTAAGGCCGCTGCCGACGACGCGCAAGTCCCCAACATGATCGACTTCATCTTTCCCGAGGTGCCAGCCTGGGCGCGCGCCAAGGAAATGATCGACGCCGGCGCCGTCGGCACGCCACGCCACATCGCTGTCACCTGGCATGTCCAGACTTACGCGAATCGCCATCGGATTCGTTCGTGGAAAACGCGGACGGCGGAGGGCGGCGGTACGCTGTTCAATTTCGTGCCACACGTCTTTCACTATCTCGAATGGCTGTTCGGTCCGATCGCGGAAATGTCGGCAGCGCTGCTGGGCGGTGCCGACGACACGGACGGCGGCGATCTGCACGACGTCTTCGCGCTCCGATTCCAGGCCGGCGCCAGCGCCGCAGTATCGATTTGCACCGACGCCATCCACGGCGAGGGCCATTCGCTCAGCTGCTTCGGCACTGAAGGCGCGCTCGTTTTGGAAAACAAGACCGCCGATCCGGTGTTCGGCTTTCAGCTGCGGGCTGGTGCCGCTCAGGCGGAACAATTGCAGCCGGTGGACCTGCCGCCCCTGGTGGGCGAGGGCGACGGCCGCGTGTTCGCGGTCGCGCGGCTGGCCGAACGGTTTGCCGAATGGATTGGAGCCGGCCAGGCGGCGCGGCCCGATTTCGGCGATGGCCTCAGGGTGCAGGCACTGCTCGACGCCGCCCGCCGGTCGCACGCCTCGCGAAGCTGGCGTCCGACCGCCTGACCGCCTCGACTTTACTCGACGCCAGCCGGGGACTTGCGCATGACGCTGTCCGGACCACGAAACAGGAACGTCGTGGCGAAGGCGTAAAAGTACCAGCGCAGATATTGCGGCAGCCACTTCATCACCTTGAACCGGCTCTGTCCCTGAGCCGCGTCGCGTTCGAGCCAGCGCGCTGGCACCTCGTCTACCGACCAACCGAGACGATGCGCCTTGACCAAAAGCTCCAGGCTGAAGGCGAAGCCGTCTTCCGTCTCGATGGCGATGGTGTCGACGACACGGCGCGAGAACATACGGAAACTGTTGGTCGCATCGCGGCACGGCAACGCCGCGAGATGATAGAGCGTGAACGCCGCCGTGCGCACCAGCACCGCCTTCAGCCACGGGCAACCGGTCATCTCGCCGCCGGCGATGAAGCGGCTGGCCGAGACGATGTCGCGGCCGTCCTTGAGTTTCGCCGCCATGGCGTCGATCAGGCCGGCGTTCTCGAAATCGTCGGCCATGTAGACCAGCACCGCCGGCGCCGTCGCAGCGGCGAACCCGGCCATGATCGCGGCATGACCGCCGCGGCCCGGATTGCGTACGAGAGCGATCTCGGTCGCGTCCGACTTGAACGCGCGTGCGTGCGGCAGCGTGTCGTCCTCCTCGAAATCGTAGCAGACGAGGACACGAAACCGCGTCTTCACCCGCGCGCAGAGATGTTCGAGCACGGCGGTGATGTTGGCGCCCTCGTTGTAGACGGGAATGACGATGTCGAGATCGGGCGCCGGGGTCATGAGCCACCATCCGCCGCGCGCACGTAGATGTCGATGCCGGCGCAATTCGCCTTGGCCAGGCGGTAGCGCCCGGTCAGATCGGCGCCGTCGAAGCTCGGCGTCGCGCCGGGCGCCAGGAGGATTGTGCCGAAGTAGCCGCGTTCGACCAAGCCACCGAACCCGCCCTGCTCGAACCAGCGTCCGGCGCTACGGTCGCGGGGATAGTTGTAGGAGATGCTGAAGCGCGGCTCGCCCTGTGTCGCCCAAGGCAGCGCCATGTAGGGGTTAGCGACCGGCAGCAGGGGACTTGGCATGCCGGCCAAGCAACGGCTCTGGGCGAGGTTCTTGTCGTGCCAGTTTTGGACCGAGATGCGGCCGTTGACGCCGAGGAAGACGGACACGATCGCCGCGATGCCGGCGAGCCAGCCGACCATCAGCACGCCGCTCGAGCCGAGGCCGGCGGCGCGCTGCGCCGGCACTGACCGTAGCAACGCCAGCGCCGCGTAGACCATGAAAAAGGTCAGCAGGAAGTAGTAGTTCTCGCCGGCGCCCTGCTTGGCGCTGAACGGGATGGTGATGAGGGCGCTGACGAACAGGCCGCACAGGCTGATCAGCGCATGCTTGTCGGCGACGATGGCGGCACGCCGGGCGCTGGTGCCGAACAGCGCCGGCAGGGCGACCAATGAGAGCGCCAGGATCGGTGTGGTTTTCGAGACGAGGTTGGTCAGGTTGACTAAGAACCTGGGAAATTCGAGGGTCTTGTCGGTGCCGATGAACAGCAGTGTCTTGACGTAGGCCTCCGATCCGATGGCCAGCGCCGCGCCCCATCCGCCCCATTGCGTGACGCAGACGATCGCGAGACAGCGCCAGTCGCGCCGGATTAGCAAGAACAACCCGAGCGCGCCGACGATCATGACGTGCGACTGCTTGAAGCTCCACGCCGCGTAGGCAAGCAAGCAGGCAAGCAGGGTGGCGCGCACCGGTGCGTTGTCGTAGAGCCGGACGAAGGCCAGCGTCGCCAGGACGCCGCACACCGTGGCGGCGATCTCGACATTGAGCGCGAAGGCCCAGAATCCGACCAGCGGCCCGAAGAATACGAATGCCGCATAGGGCAATGCCAAGCGCCGTGGCAGCGAGTCCGGCGCCGTCGCGTCCCTGAGGATGGCGACGCCGCCGGCGAACCCGAGTACGGTCCAGCCTAGGCTGATCCACCGCCCGATCACCGGCAGCCAGGCGATGTCGAGCGCCAGCAACTTGACGACGGCGCCACTGAGCGTGCCGTAGAAGACGTAGAACAGCCAGTTGTAGTAGGTCGCCGTGAACGGGAACTTGTTGGGATCAGAATAGAGCCGCTCGCCGTGCACATATTTCCAGAGAATCAGCGCCGTTTCCTCGTCGGTGCCGCTGGTGATGACCATCAGCGGCTCGGAGACGGAGAATGTCGACCAGCCGCGCGCCGCCATCAGCGCCGCGGCGGCCAAGACGCCGAGCCACGCCAGGGCTTGGGTAGCGGCAGCGGGATGAAATCTGTCGGACATCGATCAGCGATCCGTCTCTGTCGGGAACCTCGGGGCCGTACAGCCGACGGATCCCGATGCCATCGCTCCAGTACGCGGAACGCGACGCGTCCTGTCAACAATCCAGAACGTAATCGGCCGACGGCAAACCGGCGGTTCGTGTTGAAAGGCGGTAGCGGATGCACGACTATGGTGCGCACCACGCCGCCCGGTTCGAAAGTCGCTCATGCAGCAGGACAAAAACATCGAGAAGGACTTCTTCGATTTCCATGCGGAAAAGGAGGCGTATTACGACGCGTTCTATCCTGAGACCAACCGCATGATCATCGACCGGTTCGAGACGCTGTGCCGCCCACCGGCCGGCGCGCTGGTCGCCGACATCGGCTGCGGGTCGGGCGTTTTCACCAACATACTGCGCGAACGCGGCTATGTGTCATTCGGGATCGACCTCTCCCAGGGCATGGTGCGTTCGGGCAAGAAGCGCTATCCCAACGTGCCGTTCATCGCCGGCGATGCCGAGGCGCTGCCGTTCCCCGATGAAAGCCTGGACGCGGTGATGCTGAGCGCCATCGTCCATCATCTCCCCGACCCGGTCGGCTGCGCGCGCGAAACCCATCGCGTACTGAAGCCGGGCGGCCGTTTCTTCGCCTTCGACCCGAATCGCCTCAACCCGGCCATGTATGTATACCGCGACCGCACCTCTCCTTTGTATTCGCCGATCGGCGTCACCGAGAACGAACGCCCGGTGATGCCGAAGGAAGTGGCGCGGGTGTTCGAGGACGTCGGATTCCAGGTCGACACCAATTTCCTCTCCGGCCTGAAATTCCGCTACATCGCGTCGTCGTCGGTTCGCTGGCTGCTGCCGGCCTACAATTTCGTCGACGACCTGGTTTTCCGGCCGCCGTTCCTAAAGTGGTTCCGACCCTTCGTGCTGACCAGTGGCCGCAAGCCCTGAGTGGCCCGATTGGCGCTCTTCGACCGGCGGGCCGATGTCACAGTGCCGGCCCGAAGCCTCCAAGGCTCGAATTTCATTCGATTTTCGGCAACTGAATTGGTTGACGTTCATGCTGTGAACGTGTACATGTTCGTGGCGTGAACACGCTGGATTCGGAAACGGACCGATCGACACAAATGAGCGGCGGCAAGTCCCAGACCAACGAATCGGAACTCATGCTCGGCCTGCTCAAGGCCGTGCATGAAAACGAGGCCTCGACCCAACGCGTGATGGCGCAGCAGGTCGGCATGGCGCTCGGCCTGGTCAATACCTACCTCAAGCGCTGCATCAAGAAGGGCTACATCAAGGTCGTCACCGCGCCGCGGAGCCGCTATTCCTACTATCTGACGCCAAAGGGCTTTGCCGAAAAAAGCCGGCTGACCGCCGAGTACCTCTCGGTCTCCTTCAACTTGCTCCGTCACGCCCGCACCCAGTACACCGAGCTGTTCGCCCAGTGCCGCGCCAACGGCTGGACCCGCATCGCCTTCGCCGGCACCGGCGATCTCGCCGAGATCGCGATGATGTGCCTGAACGGATCGGACCTCGAACTGGTCGGTTTCATCAGCCGCGCGCCACACGCCGGCCACCATCTGGAGAAGCCGGTGTTCGGCGACGCGCTCTCGGCCGGCGGTGCCAACTGCGACGCCATCCTGGTCGCCGACCTCAAGGACCCACAGGGAACCTTCGACTGGCTCGCGCCGCAGTTCCCGAACGCCCGCATCCTGGCGCCGGACCTGTTGAACGTGTCGCGCGACAAGGATGCGAAGGAGTAGGCGGCGATGAAACGCTGGTACGTGGCCCGCACCCTGGCGAACGCTGAACCCAAGGCGCAGTTCAACCTGCTGCGCCAGGGTTTCGAATGCTACCTACCGACGATCCTCAAGCGCCGCAGCCACGCGCGCAAGGTCGAGAACGTCTCGCGGCCGCTGTTTCCGCGCTACATCTTCATCCGACGCGACCTAAGCAACGAAAGCTGGCGTGCCATCCATTCGACCATCGGCGTCAGTCACTTGGTGTGCCAGAACGAACGGCCCGTGCCGGTGCCGGAGGGCGTGATCGAACGCCTGCATCAGCACGAGGACGACAAGGGTCACGTGAAAATCGGTTCGCTGCTGCCGTTCGGGATTGGCGAGAAAGTTCTCATCACCGCCGGCGCCTTCACCGACCAGATCGGCAACTTCGAGCGGCTCTGCTCCGATGGGCGGATCAGCATCTTGCTGGAATTGCTGGGCCGACAGGTCACCGTCCAGGTTCCGGCGGGCGCGGTCTCGACCTGCGCCTAAGGTGCTTTGGCGGCGACTTGATCGCTGTCCACACCGCTGAAGAGGGTTTCGACAAGGCGCTTCAGGGCCTGATCGTCACCAAACGGATCGAACGACGCCTTATACCAGTCTGCGGCGGCTCGATCGATTGCCGGATTGGCGACCAAGCGGTTCAAGGCAAACAACAGCTGATCGTCATCCCCGACGTCCATTCCTGCGCAGCATGTCGGAGTGTCCGGTGTCTTGCAGGACCGGATAGCTGACCAGAAACGGTTTGCCGGCAGATAGGGCTTCGATCGGCGCCGAGCCGCCGAAGCCGACACCAAATGTCATCTGGTCGATCAGCCAACCGGAGGCGCAGACTTCCTGCCCGGGTTCGACGTAGTCGATGAGCAGAACGTTGTCGCCGAGTGCGCTGCGTTCGGAAACCCCGTCCACGCCGAGCAAGGAATACAACCAGTCCGCTCCATGCTTGCCTTTCGGCTTGATCACCAAGAAGCAATCGTCGCGGCCACGGACGAACTCGATCAGCGCGCGCAGGACCATAACCGCCGGTTTTTTCAACACCGGCATGGCGGCAGAGCCGAAGAAGGCGATGATCGTTTTGCCCTTTTCGACCTGGCTCTCGATTCGTTCCTTGATTGTCAATTCGACAATTTCGCGATCGCGAAAATACTGATCGTTCCTAAACATGCCGATTGAGGTCGCGCGACACGACTTCGACCAGGTGGAGCCAAAGCTCTGCATTTGATAGGGGCCGGCGGAGAGGAACTCGTCGTAACTCAGGTAACTGAGGGTCGCGCCCGGAGTGTCCATTTGCGAATGCGGCAACCGTACCAGGGGGCCGGTTCCGAAGCGGCGAAAGAGCACGCGCCTGACGATATGGATCGGGTTATACTCGGCCGTGTCGACATAGGCGTTGACACGCAGATTGGTGGCCAATGGCACAAATTTCATGCCGATCACTGCAAGGTGACAGCATTCCCCGACGATGGTGACAACGCGCGAATCGTGCGGCCGCGCCAATAGGCAGGGCGTGACTGCGAAAACCAACCGTACGGCGGCGGGAAGAATTTCACGCATCCAAATTCCGAGCGGAATCTTGAGGTCCCTTGGGCGAATGATCGGGAACTCGGTCGAAGGCGGAACGTGGATCGGATTTTCCAGAATGGTGACGAGGCCGTTCGGACGCCAGACTCCGTACTTCATGGCACCGCCGCGAAGATATTCGAGCACCGAGTTGTTACCCTGGTTGGGTAGCGCCACGTCGAAATTCCGCCGCCGGAGTGCGCCAACACCATGCTTGAACGGCAGCAGGACGGCTGCACCGACGACCGCTAACACCCAAGCTGAGGCCGACACCCAAAGACGGATGCGATCGACCGCCGGCACTCGCAACGACTGCGGCGGGAGATCGGCGACGGCGGCGAGGTCCGCTTCCGCCCACTCGTCCAGAGGCTGCAAACGTGTCGAGACCGGAAACGGGCTGAACCCGGCACCCTCCGCCGGGTCATGAATCAAGGCGCGGTTTCTAAGGCGCCGCTCGTAAATGACGTGGTAGCTCTTCCTCAAGGCGAGGTCCGCGTCCGGATCCTTGAAGAACGCCTGTAGCGCATCCGAAGCCTTGCGTACGAACGGATCGTCGCGAAACAAGCTCTCAACGAAGCTTCCGCTGGTGCGCTCAGCGAGTGAATCCATTGGCGAAAATACTTGTCCCGGTTGGACAATGAACGAGTCGAACGGGTAGAGAAGGCGTTTAATCATCCGACCGATCGCATGGCTGGAAGTCGCTCCGAACTCCTGTCCCCGGATCCGAGGCGGAACCTTGCCGACGGCAAAGACAAATCGATATTGCTTGCCGGCACAACCCAAAAATACATGTCGCCAAAGCGTACGTTCCCCTTACGACCCGGGCCTACCGGTACCGAGTCGTGAAGATCGGCGCGGGTGCGGTGATGGCCTGCGGCCAAGCGTTTTGCCCGGCTAACCCTCAGACCCCACGTCCGTAGGTTTGTGACGGTGTACCCGTGCCGGAATTACAAGGTTAAGTCAACGGGCACAACCGCCGTGACAACGGGCACACTGGCTTTTCGCCAAGGTCTGAAAACGCTTTCCGGTTCCGGCTTCGTCAGCATTTCTCAATTGCAATTTCCGATCAGTGCGTCCGCCCGGTAACGTCGAAATTGTGTTCCTTCACGATCTCCGCGAAATGCCTCAAAAATCACGGATTTTCGCAGATTTTTCTTGATTCAAGCGGGTCTGCATTTTATGTTCAAGCTGTGAACGCAGTCGGCCTTTTCGCCGTTTTCGGCGAGGCCTTACATGGCAATTGTCAGTCTTTCGGCGAAATCCCTTTCACCCGAAATGCGGTAGCTTGCCTGAAATCTGTCTGACGCTTGATCCCAATCTTCCAACCGAGTTTCACAAGCCGCGAGAAGGCCTACCTGACCGAGTGCATCGACACCGGCTGGATATCCTCGCAAGGCCGATTCGTCGAGCAATTCGAGGCCGCCTTCGCCGCCCACGCGAGCATGCCGCACGCGGTCACCACGTCGAACTGCACGACAGCGCTGCATCTTGTCCTCGCCGCGCTCGGCGTCGGCCCCGGCGACGAGGTGTTATGCCCCGATCTGACCTTCATCGCGCCCGCCAACATGATCGCGTGGTGCGGCGCCAAGCCGGTGCTGGTCGACGTCGAGCCGGTGAGCTGGGCGATGAACCCGGCGCTGATCGAGGCGGCGCTAAGCGAGCGTACCAAGGCGATCATCGTCGTCCATCCGTTCGGACACGCCGCCGACATGGACCCGATCATGGAACTGGCGCGCGCGCACGGGCTGCATGTCGTCGAGGACGTGGCGGAAGCCATCGACGCCGAATACCGCGGCGTCAAGGTCGGCACCATCGGCGATGCCGCCTGCTACAGCTTCTTCGCCAACAAGATCATGACCACCGGCGAGGGCGGCATCGTACTGGCCCGCGACGCGGCGTTCGACAAGCAGCTCCGCATCTACCGCGACCATGGCATGAGTCGCGAGCGCCGCTACCATCACGTGGTCTCGGGCTTCAACTACCGGATGACCAACATGCAGGCCGCGATCGGCCTGGCTCAGCTCGAGCGCCTCGACGAGATCGCGCGGAAGCGCGAGGCCCAGGCCGCGCATTACGCGGAGCGCTTCGCCGGCTCCAACCACGTGACCTGGCGACCGTCGGCGCCGTGGTGCCGGCCGGTGCACTGGCTCGCCACCATCACGTTGCAGAGCGAGATGCTGCGCGGCCCGCTGCTGGCGCACTTGTCCGAATGCGGTATTGAGGGCCGGCCGATGATCTTCCCCGTGCATGACGCGGTTCCGTTCCGTGGTGACAACAAGGCCTCGAACTTCCCTGTCAGCCGCGAGGTGTCGTACCGCTCTTTGCATTTGCCGTCGTCGACCGAACTCTCCGTCGACGAGATCGACTACATAGCGGATGTGGTCATCGACTGGGTCGCGAAGCGTTGATCGACGCCATTATCCTGGCCGGCGGATTCGGTACACGCTTGGCCCGGCATGTGCCCGGCGTGCCGAAGCCGCTGGCACCAATCGGCGAACGGCCATTCCTCGACCACCAGATCGACTGGCTAGCGGCCCAAGGTATCGGCAGCGTGGTCATCGCCGCGCATCACATGGCCGACCAGATTGTCGCCTATGTGCGGGCCCGGGGCGATGCCGGCCCGGGGCTCTCCGTGGTGCTCGAGAAAACGCCGCTCGGCACCGGCGGCGCGATCAAGAACGCACTTTCCGCATTGGACGGCACGTCAACGGTGCTGGCGATCAACGGCGACACCGCCTTCGATTTCCCGCTGGCGCCGATGCTCACCCGGCATCGAGCGTCGGGCGCCGAAGCCACCGTCGCCGTCGCCCGGGTCGCCGACGTGGCGCGGTTCGGTACCGTCACTATGCAGGGCGAACGCATTACCGGTTTCGTGCAGGCCAGCGGTCGCGCCGAGCCTGGGCTGGTCAACGCCGGCGCCTATCTGCTGGAACCCGGCGTCGTGCTCGGCCATCCGGACCGGGCCTTCTCCATGGAGATCGACCTTCTGCCCGACCTCGCCCGGGCCGGCCGGCTCAGCGGATACGTGCTGGACAGCACCGCCGCATTCCACGATATCGGTACGCCCGAATCCTACGACGCATTCGTCACCAATAGCCCGTTCGCGAGTTGAACCCGCCTTGAGCATCGACGACAACGCCCCCCTGCTGATCGGCGCCGACTCGGATCTTGCCGCCGCCATGGCCGCGATCCGTAAGAACGCCCGCGGCATGATCCTGATCCACGACGGCGACATGCGGGTGGTCGGGCTGCTCACCGACGGCGATATCGCCAACGCCCTGCTCAAGCACGAGAACATGCACGTCCCGGTCACCGACCACATGAATCGCGACTTCGTCTGGGTGCCGGAGGGCGCGCCAAAGGAGCACACGCTTAAGCTGCTCGATACGCGCATCCGCGCCATTCCTGTTCTAGACGCCGAGCGGCGGCTGGTGTCGCTGGTTTCCACGGGCTACCTGGAGCCTCGCCCGGAGATTTTCGCGCGCGCCAAGGCTCCGACGCGGATCAGCTTGGCCGGCGGCGGCACCGACTTCACCCAGTACTTCATGCAACACGGCGGTGTCAGCCTGTCGGCGACCATTTCCAAGCACAGCCACGCGGTATTGCGCCGACGTGCCGACAAGGTCATTACCTGCCATTCGGAGGACCACGCCCGCTCGATCTCCTTCGACAGCCTGGGCGACGTCGCCTACGACGGCAACCTCGATCTGTTCAAGGCGGCAATCAAGGTGATCAAGCCTGACTACGGCTTCGACCTCTGGGTCAATTCCGACT
>JAYOXJ010000005.1:0-11319 GCA_038152725.1 Rhodospirillaceae bacterium | reverse complement strand
TCAACGTGTTCCGCGAGGACAAGCTCGACAAATACCACATCGCCGAACATGCCTTCGAGGCCGAGCGCATCGAGCTCTCGATCAGCGGCGGCTGGCAGGACCAGTACAGCACGGTCTTCGGCGGCTTCAATTTCATCGAGCTCAACGACGGCCGCAACACGGTGACACCGCTGCGCATCGACACGCCGACCCTGAACGAGTTGGAGGAGCGTTTCATCCTCTGTTACACGGGCTCGACCCATCTCGGCGAGGCGATCCAGGCCGGCAACCGCGGCCGCGACCCGAACGACCCGGGCGTGGTTTCCTTCGCTGGCGACATCAAGGCCATCGCGCTGGAGATGAAGGCGCACCTGATCCGCGGCAACCTGAGCGATTTCGGCCGCATGCTGGACGAGACCTGGCGGCTCAAGAAGAAATTCAACCCGATCGTCACCAACGAGGCCATCGACCGTGTCTATGACGCCGCCATCGCGGCCGGCGCCGAGGGCGGCCGGCTGCTCGGCACCGGCGGCGGCGGTTACTTCCTGTTTTTCGTCAAGCCGTTCGAACGCTTCCGCGTTGCCCAGGCCCTGCGGACGCTCGGCCTGGAAAGCGAGAGCGTTGTGTTCGACAACCGCGGCCTGCAGTACTGGGCCGCCCGTTAGGATCGCGCCCGAACCCTGACTTGGTACCGAGCCCGTTGAACTTGCCTCCCCGAAAGCGACGATGGCCGAAACCTCTCCTGTCCTGATCCTCGGCACCGGCGGCGGGGCGATGGAAATCGCCCATCTGCTGCTTGGCTGCGGCCGCCAGGTTGCCGGCTTTCTCGGGCCCGAGCCCGACTGCGCACTGCCCGGCGACTGGCTCGGCGACGACGCGGAGTTGAACCGCGTTGCCAAGGGACCGACTGTCTTGGTCTTGGTCGCGGTCGGTTCGCCGGCATTGCGCCGCAGGCTTTCGGATTTCGCCGGCGCGGCCGGATTCCCGCTCGCCGGCTTCGTTCACCCCCGGGCCTTCGTGGCGCCCGGCGTCACCATCGGCGAAGGCGCGGTGGTCTATCCCAACGCCACGTTGCAGTCCGGTGTCACGGTCGGCCGCGGCGCCGTCGTCAACGCCAACGCCTCGGTCGGCCACGAGACCGCCATCGGTGCCTTCTGTAGCGTTAATCCCGGCGCCGACATCGCCGGGCGGGTGACGCTCGGCGACGAATGCTACGTTGGCATCGGCGCCGCCATCGTCGAACGCCTCGAGATCGCATCAGGGACGGTGATCGGCGCCGGCGCCACGGTGATCCGCGACATTCCCGACGCCGGCACCTGGGTCGGCACCCCGGCCAAGCGGGTCAAGGACTGATGCCGGTCTTCGCCTCGACCACCAGCCTCGGCACCGGACGGACCGAATTGCCCGACGTTCTCGCGGCGCTGGCCGGGCTCGGCCTCGACGGCATCGAGATCGGCTCGACGCACCGCTGGCGGCCCGACTTCGCCGACTGCATTCGCACCAACTGGCAAGGCCCGCTCTTGACCCACAATTATTGCCCGCCGGCGGAGGACGATCTGATCATCAATCTCGGCTCGGCCGACCCGATCACCCGCGCCAAATCGCTTGGCCACGCCGATGCCTGCATCCACTTTGCCGCCCGCGTCGGCGCCCAGGCCTATACCGTGCACGCGGGGTTTCTCGCCGAGGTTCAGGGCGCGACATCCGAGCGCGGCGCCAAGGCCTTCGATTTCGCCTTCGGCGCCGAGCGCACGGACCGTGCCGCCGCCGTCGAGCGCATCGTCGCGGCGCTAAATCAGTTGATGGCGACGGCGAAGGAAAGCGGCGTCGACCTCGCCGTCGAGACCGAGGGCAGCCTGACCAGCCCGGACGTCTTCGCCTTCGAAACCGCCGACGCCTACGAGAATTTATTGGCCCACGTTCCCGGTTTGAAGCTCAACTTCAATCTCGCGCACAGCGCACTGGCGGCGAAGGCGCGGGGTTTCGATCTCGCCGCCTTCATCGACCGCCTGGGCGACAAATTCATCGCCTGCGTATACTAGACAGACGATGGCCATCACGATTCCCATGCGCCGCTCGAGCCGGACTCGACGGCGCTCGAATGGTTGCCCCGGTTGCCGTCCGTGCCGTTGATCCTCGAATTCCGCGGCGCCACGGCGGACGACATGCGGCGCAGCATAGAACTGGCAAGGGGAGTCCTGTGAGTACCGCAATCCGCCTTCCCGGCAGGACCGTCGCACCGGGCGAGCCGGTCTTCGTCATCGCCGAGGCAGGCGTCAACCACAACGGCGATACCGCCATGGCGCTGGACCTGGTCGACGTCGCCGCAGAGGCCGGCGCCGACGCCGTCAAGTTCCAAACGTTCAAGGCCGAGAACATCATTCTCGGCAACGCGCCCAAGGCCCGCTATCACATCGAGACCACCGGATCCGACGCCGAGCAGACTTGGTTCGAACTGCTGAAGAGCCAGGAGATGGACCGCGCCATGCACGAGGCGGTGATCCGCCGCTGCGCCGAACGCGGCATCCTGTTCCTGTCGACCCCCTACGACGACGACAGTGTCGATCTCTTGGATGCGCTCGACGTAGCGCTGTTCAAGGTCGCCTCGACCGACGCCAACAACATTCCGTTCCTGTCCTACATGGCGTCCAAGGGTCGCCCCATGATCCTGTCGACCGCTATGTGCGAACTCGCCGAGGTCGAGGCCAGCGTGGCCGCGATCCGCGACGCCGGCGTCGACCAGTTGATCGTCATGCAATGCACCGGCAGCTATCCGGCACCGGCGGCCGAGGCCAATCTCAAGGCCATGCGGGCGATCGCCGGGGCCTGTGACGTCGCGGTCGGCTATTCCGACCACGTGCCTGGATTTAACGCCGCTATCGCCGCCGTGGCGCTCGGCGCCTGCGCCTACGAAAAGCACTTCACCCTCGACCGCGCGCTGCCCGGCCCCGACCACCGCGCTTCGCTTGAGCCCGTTGAACTCAAGGCCCTGGTCGCGGCGATCCGCGAGACCGAGGCGATGCTTGGCGACGGCGTCAAACGGGTCATGGATTGCGAGCGCGAGAACCGCGGCAAGCTCCGCAAGTTCGTGGTCGCCAAACGCGCCATCGCACGGGGCCAGATAATCGCCCGCGCCGACCTGACCACCAAGCGGACCGGCGGCGTCGGCTTCGAACCGTCACAGCTTTCGGGACTGGTCGGCCGGACCGCCGGTTGCGACATCGCCGCCGACGAGGCGATCACTGGCGACATGCTGGCCTAGTCGGGCGAAGCCAAGTTTATTGACGCCAATATGAGATTCTAGGAGCGGAAGCATAGCCGACATGAAAAAAGTACTGGTAACCGGCGGCGCCGGATATTTGGGCTCCATCCTGGTGCCGGCGCTGCTCGGGCGCGGCCACCAGGTCACCGTCGTCGACAACTTCATGTACCGGCAGAACAGCCTGGCGGCCTGTTGTGCCGACGAGAATTTCCGCGTGCTCAAGGCGGACGTGCGCGACCAGGCGTTAATGGCAAAGGAATACGCCAATCACGACATCCTGATCCCACTCGCGGCAATCGTCGGCGCGCCGGCCTGCAAGATGCGGCCTGACGAATCCAGCGCCATCAACCTGGGCGCCATCCGCGACATGGTCGGCCATGTCGGCAAGGGTCAGATGCTGCTCTATCCGGTCACCAACAGCGGCTACGGCATCGGCGAGCCCGACGCCATGTGCACCGAGGAGAGCCCGCTCCGGCCGATCTCGCAGTACGGCATCGAGAAGGTCGAGGCCGAGCGCGTCATCCTCGAGACCGGCAACGCGGTGACCTTCCGCCTCGCCACCGTGTTCGGCATGGCGCCGCGTATGCGCATCGATCTCCTGGTCAATGACTTTACCTACCGCGCCGTCTACGACCGCTTCGTGGTGCTGTTCGAATCGCACTTCCGGCGCAACTACATCCATGTGCGCGACGTCACCAATGCCTTCCTGTTCGCGCTCGACAGCTACGATGCCATGAAAGGCCAGACCTACAACGTCGGCCTTTCGGAGGCGAACCTGACAAAGCGCCAGCTCTGCGACGAGATCAAGAAACTGGTGCCCGACTTCCACATCCTCGAATCGGAAATCGGCAAGGACCCCGACAAGCGCGACTACCTCGTCTCCAACGCCAAGATCGAGGGGCTTGGCTGGCGGCCGCGGCATTCCCTGCAATCGGGCATCCGCGAGCTGATCAAGGGCTACACCATGATCCGCAACGGCGGCGCCTTCGACAACCTGCCTTGAGGGACGGCCCTACCTATCGCCGCCATGAAGTATCCGCCCCTCAGCCCGATGCCGGTCCTGACGAAGCATCCTATGTTTCACGATCCCGCCTACCCTTCGGAGGTGGCGCTCTCGGCCGCGCAGATGGAGAAGATCGACTCGTTCAACGAGAAGATTTCGGCCGGCGAGATCGAGTTCGAGTCGGCGCCATGCCCATGTGGCGGCGACCGCTTCGAACTGATCACCGAGTTCGACCGATACCGGGTCTGGCAGCCGATCGTCGTCTGTACCGAATGTGGCCTGGTGCAATGCCAGCCGCGCCTGACCGAGCCCTCGCTGCAGTGGTTTTACTCCAGCGACTTTTTCCGCGAGGCCTACAACGGCGACATCCTAATCCCGATGACCGACGCGAAGTTCGAGCGCCTGGCGCGGGGCGGCCGCCAACGGTACGAGCGCATCCTGGAACACCTCCCGTCAAGCAAGATCGGATCTGTCGGCGAAGTCGGCTGCGCCGCCGGTTGGAACCTTTATCCGTTCCACGAGGCAGGCATCCCGATCATGGGCGCCGATTTCGGACCGCACATGATCGAGTTCGGCAAAACCAAGGGCATGGACCTGCGCGTCGGCGACATGTCGGCATTCGGTGACGCCAAGTTCGACCTGCTGATCCTGTCTCATGTAATCGAACATGTTCTCGACCTCGACGACTTCATGGCGCGCGCCTTGTGCCATCTCAATCCGGGCGGGCACGTCTACGTCGAGGTGCCGGACATCGCGGATTTCTGCATGGGCGCCTTTCAGACGGCGCACATCTATTACTTCTCGATGGCGCATATGGACCACCTCTGCGCTCGGTTCGGCCTCGCCAGCCTAGCGACCCGCAACATCGGTCCGTTCTTCTATGGCGTCTACCACGCCGACGCCGATGCCAGCCGCGCGGTGCCACCGCCCGACGAATACGCGCGGGTGCGCGCGAGCATCACCAAGTTCGAACGGCGCGAGTGGGCCAAGGGCCTGCTCAGACGGACCGGACTGTTCCCGCTCTGCCGATACCTGGTCAATCTGGTCCGGTGACGGCAATCCACGTCCGGCACGGCATGCACGACGTTCGCAATTGGACGGGTTTCCCGTGACCGACCGGACCCCGGCATCGCGCCCGGAAATCTCGGCCACGCTGGATCGCGCGGGGAAGGGTATCCTCGTGCTGTTCGGGCTGGCTTCTGTCGCGGGATCCTTCGCCGTTCTCTACTATCTCGACTTCTCCCTGGGCGCGGCGCCGGCGGTCCACAAATTGCTGTTCGCCGGCGGCTTGGTCGCGGCGGCCGTGATGTTCGGCGCGCTCCGGCTCAAGCCCGACACCCGTGTCGGCGTCTCGGTTTCGCTGATCATCCTCGCCGCCGGCGTCTTTGGAATCGACGCCTATCTGTCCAAGCCCGAGCAGATCAGCCCGGCCTATCGCCATGGCAAGGAGCTCGGCGTGACGTTCGACGCGCGCGAGATGAAGGATGTCCTGTTCGAGCAGCTGGCCGCCGGGCGGCGCGCGCATCTGATGCTGCTGCCGGCCGATCATTACACGATGCCGTTGCGCCTGGCGGGAAAGCCGCTGCTGCCGTTCACCAACCCGCCCCGCACCCTGGGCGTGCTGTGCAACGAGAACGGCCCCTACGTGTTCATCGACACCGACGAGGTTGGGTTCAACAACCCACCCGGCCTGTGGGACGCCAAGGCGCCGCTCGACCTGGCGCTGATCGGCGATTCGTTCACCGAGGGCTGGTGCGCGCCGCGCGGGACGCGCCTCGCCGACCACATCCGCCGCGCCTTCCCGCGCACGGTCAACCTCGGCCGCGGCGGCCTCGGCATGCACGGCGAACTGGCGATCCTCCGTGAATATCTGTCGCATCTGCGGCCCCATACCGTGGTCTGGGTGTTCTTCGAGAACGATATCTGGAACTTCGATTCCGAGCGCAACCAGCCGTTGCTCAAGCGCTACCTGGAATCGCCGGATTTCTCGCAGGGCCTTTTCGCCCATCGCCAAGAAGTCAACAAACTGGTCGAGGCCTATCAGGACGGCATCACCGCGACACTGAAGCAGCGGCGGAACCTGCCGTTCCTCGGCATCCGGCATTTCCTCAACACCTGGCAGTTGCGCAACGCGGAAGGCCGGTCCCGCACGTACGACGACGGCTACTACCGGGAATTTTCAGCTGCTTTCGCCAAGGTTATGACTGCGGCCAAGACCCTGACCGCATGTTCCGGCGCCAACCTGGCGTTCGTGTACCTACCCGACTTCATCCCGAGCACCGACGCCGACAAGGCGCGACGCGTCGGCGCGACGAAGGCCCGGGTGCTGGCGACGCTCGACAAGCTTGCCATCCCGGCGCTGGACGTGACCGGCATCGTCGGCGCCCAACTTGCCGATCCGCGCGACGTCCACCGGCTGTCGTCCGACCATCCGGCGTCGGCCGAAGGTAATCTCGCGCGCCACTACAATGTCCTCGGGCATCGGATCGTCGGAACCGGGATCGCCGATTGGCTCTCCGCGCAACAAAAGGACTTCGGCCCGGTGGCGCGGCCCGACCACTGTCCCACAGTCGCCTCCTGACCGGCCCGAAAGAACGAACCCATGTCGCTCACCTATCTGCGACAAGTTTTCGGCTACAAGGTCCTGGTACCGTCGCTGCTCCTGGCGAAGCAGGTCTACCGTAGCCTCGACCGCGACGTGGACGCCGCCAAGATCATGGTAAACGTCGGCGGCGGCACTTTCGTCAAGCGCCACTGGGCCAATCTCGACTACAGCTCCGACCACTACCCCTACAAGCTGTCGGTGCTCGACCACAATTTCGACCTGACCAGCGGCGCGCCGTTTCCGTTCGCCGACGGTACGGTCACCTATTTCTACAGCTCGCACACCCTCGAACACATCCCGCAGCGCTATTGCGATCATATATTCCGCGAGTTCCATCGCTGCCTGAAGCCGGGCGGCGCCGTGCGTCTGACCATGCCCGACTTCGACCTGATCTATGACGGCTATATGAACGGCCGGACCGATTTCTGGAGCAAGGCGGCGGAAGCCAGCCCGGGGCGCGTACTCTGCCTCGCCATCGCCACTGCCTTGGCCGCAAACTACAAAGAGCTCGAATCCGAGATCAGCGACAAGGCCAAGACGCTCAGCAAAGAAGAGTTCGCCGACTACGTCACCGGCCTGGTTTCGCTCGAACCCCAGTTCGCCAACTTCTCCAATCACTGCAACTGGTGGAACTTCGACAAGCTGCAATCGAGCTTCGCCAAGGCGGGGTTCGGCGAGGTCCACCGTTCCGGGCCGCTGCAGAGCAAGTTTCCGGAAATGCGCGATCCCGGCCAATTCCTCGGCATTGAGAAGCTGGCACGCATGCCCGGCATACGCGGCTTCGACTTCGCCCATGTCGACAAGTCGATCTTCGTCGAGGCAGTGAAATGACGGCCCAGGTTCGGCACTACGCAGTAATCCCAGCGCGCGCCGGCTCTAAGAGCTTCCCGAAGAAGAATCTCTACTTCTTCAACTACACGGCCGAGTTCCTCGAGGACTCGAAGCTGTTCGACGGCATCCTGGTGACCAGTGACGACGAGACCATTCTCGCCTGGGCCGAACGTCGCGGGCATTTCGCCTATCGCCGCCCGCCGGCGTTGGCCGGCGACACGTCGCGGATCAAGGACGCCATCGTCGACCTCATCGCCCACGCACCGCAGGTTGGCCCGGACGACTACCTGTGGCTGACCTACACCACGACGATCCACAAGGACATCAAAGACTTCCGCGCGGTCCGCAAGCTGGTCGACGAACAGGCGCCGCCGGCCTTCTGCACCTTCATCGAGGTGGCGACACATCCCTATATCGCCTGGTACAAGGACGCAGCCAGCGGGACCATGCGCCAGTACATCCCGAATGACGCCGTCAACCGCCAGGAGATGCCGCCGGCGTGGCGGAACTATCACTACGTCATCGGCTTTCGCGTCAGCACCGTGGAACGCCTCAACAGCAACCTGCTCGGCGACGACACCCACCCGATCTTCCTCGATGACGCGCAGACCTCGGCGCTTTGCGATCTCGACAGCCCCGACGACATCGCCGAGTGGAAACGCAAGCACCCGGAGGAGTTCGCGCGCTGGCAGCGCTCGCTGCCGCCGGAACTGGATACCGCGCCCATCGCCAGCTATCTGGACACCGGCCCGACGCCGGCGCCCGCAACCTCGGAGACCTGAACCTTGAACCCTGCCACGGACATCCCGAAATCAGTCAAAGCCCAGTTCGACCTGAGCGCGCACGTCGCCGTCATCACCGGCGGCGCCGGTTATCTCGGCACCCAGTTCGCCGAATGCGTCGCAGAGTTGGGCGGCACGCCGGTGCTTTTCGACGCCAGCGAGGCAGCCATCGCGCGGGCCGTCGATCGGGTCGACGGCTTCGCCGGAAATTCAGTATGCGAGGCCGAACAGGTCGACATCTCCAACCTCGACAGCATCGAGGCCGCCGTCGCCCGGACGGTCACACGACACGGCCGGATCGACGTCCTGATCAACAGCGCCGCCCTGACCAAGTCCGGGATGGAAGCGAACGGCATGGCCGACGATTTCTTCTTGCCATTCGAGACCTCGCGCCGCGACATCTGGGACCTCGGTCTGGCGGTCAACCTGACCGGCACCATGATGGCCTGCCAGACCATCGGCCGGCATATGCTCGAACGCGGCAAGGGATCGATCATCAACATCGCCTCCGACATCTCCGTCGTCAGCCCCGACCACCGGATCTATGAGCCGGATGCGAGGGAGAACTATCCCGGTGCCGGCTTCAACTCACCGGTCTTCTACAGCGCGTCGAAAGCAGGCGTGGTGCAGTTAACCCGCTACCTGGCGGCCTACTGGGGCACCAAGGGCGTGCGCGTCAACGCGGTCTCGCCGGCCGGCGTGTTCCGCGACCACGACCCAGGGTTCGTCAAGAAATTCAGCACCATCCTGCCGATGGCCCGCATGGCGGCACCACAGGAGTTCAAGGGTGTCATCGCGTTCCTGGCCTCCGACGCGTCGAGCTTCGTCACCGGCACCAACATCATGGTCGACGGCGGCCATACCTGCTGGTAAGCGCGCCGGGCGGCTTCGCGAGATGAAGGCATTGTTCCTCGGATTGGGCGGCGTCGGCCAGCGCCACTTGCGCAATCTCCGGCATTTGCGACCCGAGGCGGCGGTGGCGGCGGTACGCCATTCCGGCCGCACCTTCGAGATCACGCCGGAGCTCAAGGCCGACCACACCACCAACATCGTCGAGAAATACGCGATCTCCGAATTTACAGACCTCGATGCCGCCATCGCCGACTTCGCGCCCGATATCGCCATCGTCTCTACGCCGTCCAATACTCACGCTGCTCTGGCCAGCCGCCTGGTCGCGGCGCGCGTCCCGGTGTTCCTGGAAAAGCCGATCTCACACGACCGCGAAAGCCTCGACCAGCTGCTCGATGCGCTCCACGGATCGTCGGTGCCGGTGATGGTCGGCTACATGCTGCGCTACCATCCCGCCGTCCGCCATCTCAAGGCAGTGATGGAGGCCGGCGGCATGGGGCGGTTGACCGGCGCCCACGTGGTCGCCAACACCTACATGCCAGGCTGGCACCCCTACGAAGGGGTTGGCGATTTCTATGCCGGCCGCAAGGACCTGGGCGGCGGCACCATCCTCACCAACATCCACCTGATCGACCTGTTGCACTGGATGCTGGGCGCGCCCGAGCGCCTGTGGTGCGTGGGCGGCACGCTCGCCTCGTTCGAGATCGACGTCGAGGACACCGTCGGCGCGCTGTTCGAATTCCGGCGCGACGGCCGTTCCGTACCGGCGACGCTGAACCTCTCGTTCGTGCAGCGCCCGGTCGAGAATACCATGACGTTCCGTTTTGAAGCCGGCGAGGTGCGCTGGGACCTCGCCACGCAAACCGTGGTTCGCAACGACGTCGAGGCCGGAGAGACCGAGACCAAGGCGTTCGGCGAGTTCGGCTGGAACGACATGTTCGTCGCCGAGATGGAGCACTTCCTCGACTGTGTCGCCGCGGGCCGCCGGCCCGATTCGGACGTGCGCACCGTTGCGGGCGGGCACGCGATGGCGCTGGCGCTGGCGACATCGCTCGAGACCGGCCAGGTGGTGGCGTCCTGATGCGCCTGCCGCCCGCGTCCATCGGGATCATGCAAGGCCGGCTGGTGCCGAAAGTCGGGGACCGTGTCCAGTCGTTTCCTGTGGACGACTGGGAGCGCGAGTTTCCGCTCGCCGCCGAGATCGGATTCGACAGCATCGAACTGACCATAGAGATGGCGAGCTGGGACATCCACCCGCTGCGAACCGCCGACGGCCGCAAGCGGCTCGATCGGCTGGCTTCTGCGAACGGCGTGGCGCTCGCCGGGGTTTGCTGCGACACGGTGATGGAGCGACCGTTGACCGACTCCGACGCCGAGGCGCGCGGCCGTGCCGTTGCCATGACCATCGAGCTTATCGACGGCGCCGGCGCCATTGGGCTGCCGATGATCGAGTTGCCGGTGATGGGCGCGGCGTCCTTGAAAGAACCGGCAGCGCAGGATCGGTTCGCCACCGCCATGGACACGCTGCTCCCGCGCGCCGAAACGCTCGGCGTCGATATCCTGGTCGAATCGGATTTGCCGCCGGCCGATCTGGCGGCGCTGATGCGACGCATCGGCCACCCGCGGCTTGGAATCAACTATGATACCGGCAACAGCACATGGTTCGGTTTCGATCCCGACGACGAGCTGCCGCAGCTGATGCCCTACCTTCGAAACGTTCACATCAAGGACTGCACACGCGCCGACTATTCCGTGCCGCTGGGCGAGGGCGAAACCGACTTCGTCCGCATCTTCCGGCACCTGGGCGACGCCGGCTACGATCGCGGCTTCGTCCTACAGGCGGCGCGCCAGGCTGACGACGTCGGAGCTGCCCGCGCATATTTCGGTTTCACGCGTGCGTTGGTTCGCTGCTATGCGCCGGAGGTGGCCTGATGGGCGCCGCTCCGGCCTATTCGAACGACCGACCGCCGAACCCGGATCTCACGCCCGTGGTCGCACATGTTGTCTA